>JAQGLF010000293.1 GCA_028293025.1 Alphaproteobacteria bacterium | reverse complement strand
AGCATCGCTTCGGCGGCGCCAGCTCGCCCGGCTTCACCTACAGCCTCACCACCGACGATGCGAACCTCGCCGCCGGCCAGACGCTTACCGTCACCGGCACCGGCCTTGCCGCCAACGAGACGATGACCTTCGACGGCAGCCACGAGACGGACGGCCAGTTCGCGCTTCGCGGCGGCGCGGGCAATGACAGCCTGACCGGCGGCGCGGGCAATGACAGCCTGTTCGGAGCGCTTGGCGCCGATACCCTCAATGGCGGGGCCGGCAACGACACCTACATCTACCGCACCACCGGCGATTCCACCTCGAGCGCGATGGACCATATAATCGGGTTCAACTCAGGCGACCTCATCGACCTCTCGCTGATCGACGCGGACGCCGCTACCCCCGGGAACCAGGCCTTCACCTTCGTCGCCGCGTTCGACGGCCACGCCGGAGAAGTCCGCGCCTTCCAGGACCCGAACAATGCCGGCCACTGGTTCGTCGAAGCCGATACCAACGGCGACAGCATCGCCGACCTGGTGATTGACGTGACCAGCGCGAACAGCCATCAGATCGTCGTTGCCGACTTCATCCTCTGAACCGCGGCGGTGCCGCTCGGCAAGGCTCGAAGCACCGGCGATCGATCATCGGTAAATGCACGCGTCAAGCCTCAGGACCTCGCCCCATCAGAGGAAGGATCCTGCCGTCCGTCCGTCCTCTCCAGTTCGAAGGCCCCGCCCCTAAAGCAGGATCGTAACAGGGCGCCGCCGCCGGGGCTTTCGTCGAGCGCGATCGAGCCGCCACTGGCTCCGCTGGGGTCGGCTGTTGGCGCAGAGTGGAGGGGCGTTTCAGCGCCTTGACGAACGACCATTCCTGCTTAATCTGGGTAACGTGGTTGTCCATTTAGCCGGATCCCGCTGATCTCCACCGTCTAAAGTGGATTCCAGTGCGCGCTCGGGGGTTGCAAAGGAGCAGCTGGTGGCCAGGGCTTATTCTCGCCGCAACGGCGAGTTTCTCGTCAACACCCAGACCGCGAATGCGCAGCAGGGGCCGAGGATGGCGGCCCTTGCCGATGGCGGATTCATCGTCGTCTGGACCGACGGGAGCTTGGTCGGGGGCGACGCCAGCGGCGTCGCCGTCAAGGCGCAGCGGTTCGATGCTTCGGGAAGCCAAGTGGGCGGCGAGTTCCTCGTCAACACTACAACGAGCAACAACCAGTCCAGCCCGGCCGTCGCCGCGCTTCCCTCCGGCCGCTTCGTCATCACCTGGACCGACGCCAGCGCTACGGGCGGGGATACCAGTGGCAACGCGGTCCGTGGCCAGCTTTTCGAGGCCAACGGGACGGCGGTCGGCGGCGAATTCCTTGTAAATACCGCCGTCGCCGGCAGCCAGGGCCCGGCGGTCGTCGCTGAGCTTCCGAGCGGCGGCTTCGTCATCGCCTGGACCGATTCGAGCGGCCAGGGCGGCGATACAAGCGGCACGGGGATCAAGGCCCAGATTTTCGACGGCAATGGCGCCAAGGTGGGCGGCGAGATCCTCGCCAACACGACCACGCTCGGAAGCCAAAGCGGTCCCAGCGTGGCGAGCCTCGCTTCGGGCGGCTTCGCGATCGCCTGGACCGATTCGACCGGCGCTTATTTTCAGCGGTTCGATGCGGGGGGCGCGAAGGTCGGGAGCGAGCAACTCGCCAATGCTATCCCGGCCTCGAGCTTCTTCGTCAATGGCATCACCATCGCCTCGGTAGGTTCCGGCTTCGTCGTCACCTGGGCACAGGCCGATTCGCCGCCCGTCGCCGGCCAGCCGATCACCTTCGACATCCGGGAACAACGGTTCGATGCGAGCGGCAACAAGGTCGGTGGCGAAGCGACCGTGAACACGACGGTGGAGGGCAACCAGAGCAACCCCGACGTGCACGCCCTTCCCGACGGCGGCTACCTGGTGACCTGGCAGGGCCCCGGCGACGGTACGTCCGGGATCAACGTCTACGGCCAGGCCTTCGACGCGTCGGGCGCCAAGCTCGGTTCCGAATTCCTGCTCGGCACGACGCTCGACGGCTCCCAGACCGGCGGTAAGGTGACGGCGCTGGCGTCGGGCGACATCGTCTTCGCCTGGACCGATAGCAGCGGCCTCGGCGGAGATGCTTCGAGCCTTGCCGTAAAGGCGCAGCTGCTCGCCGCCACAACGGACGCCCCGACCGACATCGCCTTGTCCAACATCCACGTCAGCGAGACTACGGTTGAAAACCTGCCGGTCGCTACCCTCAGCAGCTCCAGCGGCGCCGTGTTCAACGCCTTCAGCTACACGATCGTCAGCGATACTTCGGGCGGGGCGTTCGGTATCGACGGCGACAAGCTCGTGGTGGTCGACTCATCCAAGCTGGATTTCGAAACCCAGCCCAACCTCAACGTCACGATCCGCGCCACCGACCTCAACGGGGGCACCTATGAGGAAAGCTTCGTGCTCACGGTGACCGATGCCGCGATTGAGGCGCGCTATGCCGCCGGCAACGAGTTCGGGATCAGCGACGATACGGCGGGATTCAATACGCCTCTGGCGGTCGTCCCGTTGGCCTCGGGCGGCTTCCTCAGCGTCACCTGGGATTTCGCCATAGGCGTATCCGACAAGATCCACGGGCGGATTTTCGACGCGGCGGGCAGTCCGATCACGGGCGAATTCGAGCTGGCCATCCCCGACGGCGGTTTCGGCGACGCCGCGGAACTGCCTGGCGGCGGCTTCGTGCTCGCGTACCGGGGCGCCAGCCTCAGCCTGCCGGGCGGCGGCAACGGCTTCCCGATCCGCGCGCAATTGTACGATAATGCCGGCCATACCGTCGGCGCTGAGCTTCTCGTCAGCACGACGAATAACGACATACTGACGGATCCGAGCGTCGCCACCCTCGCATCCGGCGGGTTTGTCATCACCTGGACGCTGCCGGCGGACGAAGGCGACGACCCCGGCGCGGCCTTCCCAAGCCAGATTCGCGGCCAGATTTTCACCGCGTCCGGCACGCCTGTCGGAGGCGAGTTTCGCGCCAACAGCACGACCGTCGGCGCGCAGAATTTTTCGCACGTCGAGGCGCTGCCAGCGGGAGGCTTCGTCGTCACCTGGCACGATTCCACCCTGCAGGGCGTCGAAGGGCAGGTCTTCGATGCGGCCGGCGGCAAGGTCGGCGGCGAGTTCACCGCGGTCGCCAATCTGCCGGATCTAGCCAGCTCGCAGCTGACGGCGCTCGCCTCCGGAAATTTCCTTGTCACTTGGTCCGAACTGATCGACGACAGCGGATCGGTGCCGATCTATGCGGTCGAGGGCCAGCTATTGAGCCCCGGGGGAGTCGCGATCGGTGGCCCGCTCGACCTCGCTCTCGGCACCGACAGCTTTTTCAACATCGCGGCCGCGCCCGGCGGCGGCTTCGCCCTCGGCTGGTCCGCGATCAGCCTGACCACGCTCGACGCAAACGATAACGACGCCTGGGTGCGGATATTCAACGATGCAGGCGCTCCCGTGGGCGATGCTTTCCTGATCGCTTCGACGAAAGATAACGACTCGATCGCAGCGATGACGGCCCTTGACAGCGGCGCATTCGCCTTCGCCTTGGGACGAGGGTTCGAGGAGAACTTCTCGTCGACGAGCGACGCTTTTGCGCGCATCGTTTCGGCCGCCGGCCCGGTCCCACCGATCACGGGGACGGCGGGCAACGATGTCCTCGCCGATACGGCTTTAGCGGACCAGATCAACGGTCTCGGCGGCAATGACGTGATCACCGTTCATCGCGGCCACGACCGCGTTGATGGCGGCGCGGACAGCGACACGCTCGTCGTCGATTATTCCGGCGCGACGGCGGCGGTGACCATGAGCGGCATTCAGATGGGCACCGGCGGCGGGGCAGGATGGCAAGGCCATGTCAGCGACGTTAGCGCAGGCGGCGGCCACGATGTCCTTTTCGACAATATCGAGCGGCTCGATCTCACCACCGGCAGCGGCGACGATTTCGTCGTCGGGGTCGGCGGTGTCAACATCATCCACACCGGCCTCGGCAACGACCAGCTGTCCGGCGGGGCGGGCGACGACGTGATCGACGGCGGCCTTGGCGCGGATCACATGGCGGGCGGTGCCGGCAACGACGTCTACTTTGTCGACAATGCGGGCGACGTGGTGACCGAGAATGCGGGCGAGGGGTCCGACGAGGTTCGCACGGCGCTGGCCAGCTACACGCTTGCGGCCAATGTGGAGAAGCTGACCTACACCGGCGCCGGTTCGGGCTCGCTACGGGGGAATGCTTCGGACAATATCCTCACCGGCGGCGCGGGCGGCGACTTTATCGACCTTCGGGATGGCGGCCATGACACGGCTTCGGGCGGCGGCGGCGCCGACGGTTTCTACATGGGGGGCGCGCTCGACGCTGGCGACAGCCTCGATGGCGGCGCCGGCGCGGGCGACCAGGTGGCGTTGCAGGGCGATTACGCCGGTGGATTGGTCCTCGGGGCGGCGACGCTCAGCGGGATCGAGACGCTGGCGCTGCTCTCGGGCACCGACACCCGCTTCGGCGAGAGCGGTGCCAATCGCTACGACTACAACCTCAAGACGAACGATGCGAACGT
>JAQGLF010000282.1 GCA_028293025.1 Alphaproteobacteria bacterium | reverse complement strand
CGGCGCTGATAGGGGTGGTCTAGGCGAATACGTGGCCGGGATGGGCAGTGGTCTGGACAGTGGCGAGCCGCCGCATCAGCCGGATGAGGACGAGCGAGAGCGCCGCCTGGAGGAGAGCCTCGGCCAGCAGCGCATAGGATGCCGCGTCGACGAGCTCGGGGTCACGCGCCAGGAAGAACGCCGCATAGCCGACGAAGCCGGAGACGATCCACAGGCCCCACCACCAGCGCAGCAGCGGCAGTCCCGCCTCGCCGTCGAGGCCGGCCATTTCGTGGCTGGCCAGCCAGGTCTCGCTGACGCCCTGATAGGGGAGAATGAGGTTGGCAAAGGGAATGATGAACCAGCCGATGGCCCAGCCCGGCGTGATCGAAACGTCGCCGCCCAAGGCATGAGCATTGGCGTTCGTGCGGTAGATCCACATTCCGACGAGGATCCAGCATGCGGGGAGGATAAAAAGACGGAGGACGGCCACCACGCCGGCACCGTAGGCTGGGCCCGGCCCGAGGAAGCGCAGCAGCACCTGGAGCAGGTTGCTCGCCATCCACGCCGCAACGACCACGATTGCGGCGCGCGTCAGGCGCGTCGGATCCTTGAAGTCCGCCATCCCTACCGGTCCCCTGTGAGCCCCTTCGCCCATCCTAGACGCGAACGGCCGGGAATCCATAGGCCAGTCTTGCGCCCAGGTTGTGGCAGAGGCCCTGCAAAGCCCGGCGCATCCCGGATTAAGTATCGTCCCCGGAATTTGTGTCCCTGGAATTCCACCGCTGCGGAAGGAATGAGCGACGCGATCGTCTGCGCCGGCTCCGACAAAGCGGGCGAGGACGCCTGCACCTGGGACAGCGGCGGGCCACTGGTCCTGGTCTGGGACATGACGCTCCTCGGCATCGTCTCGCGCGGCAAGGGCTGCGGGCTCAAGGACATGCCGGCCGTTCATACCAAGGTCGCCGTCTATGACGGCTGGATCGCGCGGGCGAAGAGGAGCCCGATGGGCTGGGTGACGATGCTCCGTGAGAGACGAGGCGCAACCGTACCGGATGGAATTCGGTCTTGTGTCCTTGAAATTCGCGGCAAGCGGATGACGCGCCCTTTCTCAGATTCCGCGCTTGGCCCTGAAGCGGATAGTGCCTTGGGTTCGAGTGGTGCTCGTTCAGTCTACTCCGAACAAGAATCCCTGCATTGGGTTCGCCGTCGTCAACATATATTCGCCCGGTGCAAGCGTCCCCGACGGGATAACCTTCATCAACCCCGGACCCGCTTTCTGATAGTTCACGGAGACCCTGTACTTGCTCGCCAGGGGATCGACGGTTGGCCCGCCGTAAATGCCCGAGCTTGCGACCACCAGCCGGCGCTCCTTTCCCTTGGACACGAGAGCGTAGAGGAACAAGGCCGATGCCGGATCCATGTCGTAGGTCTCGGCCTTCACGACGAAGTAAGGCCGTTGGGAAGCTGCAAGGCGAACCGGCGACCTCCCGCTGCTGAAGCTGTAGTAGGTCTCTGCCCCGCCCATCAGCTTGCCGCGGCTCTGCATCGTCGCGGTCCCGCGTTCGAGCGGAACGTAGCTTCCGTTCACGACCGCCTCGAAGGTGCCCATATATTCCGGCGCCGATCCCTGGATCTGGCACAACGCCGCAGCCGGCACGGCGATGGCCGCCAAGGCAGACAAATGTAATCGTAGCTTCATCGCGCCTCTCCACCGAAACGTCCCGACACCCGGCAGCCGGATCATATCCGATCGTTGCGGTCGTGTCACCGCCATCGACGACTTCGGAAGATAGCATTTGCGGTGATTAGGTGTATGTCTTCATCGTGCGGGCATGAAGGGGAGCAACATGAAGTATTATATTATCGGCCCGCTTCTTTTGATCATTTCGGCTTCGGCGGCCAATGCCGATTGTTGGCGACTGCCAGGCGGACAGATCATTCAAACAGCAGCCAATTCGAGCCCCCCGGTGCGCGGAGCCCAAAGGGTCTCGTGCCCAGGGCCCGCCTTCGCTCTGCCAGCCCCGAGGATTTCCCCCGCCCCCGCTCCCATGCAGCACGAGGCGCGCGGAATCGTGGCTTCGGATCAACGGCCGGATATGCGCGAATGCACCGAGTTCGCCCGAGCGATGGTGCCGACCCTGCCCGGAAACCTGTACACGATCGGGCAGAAACGCGCGATTATCAACGACCGTGTCCCTCGCGTTGGAAGCGTTGCGGTCATCGACGTCCCAACCGGCCGGTCCGCGGAAAATGGGCACGTTGCCGTCGTGGTGGATGTGACGTCGAACTCGATCACCCTTGCGGAGGCTCATTTCGGCGGATGGTACAGCGAGCGTCGTCGCGCCGTCGGCAGTGATTTAGCCGACGCCGGAAGGCAGCTCCGAATCGTGGGCTATTTCAGACCGTAACGGCAGGGGACCGCGTCCTTCGGCCGGAGCTGCCGCCTCACATCGAATTGATGTGGAGGATGTTTCCGTCCGGATCTTTGAGCCAGACCAATTTCGCGCCGCCGGCGACGTGAACATTGCCTTCGAGCCGGCCGATGTCCGGATAATGTTCGAAGGCGGCCCCTTTCGCCTCCAGCGCGGCGACGATCGCGTCCAGCGCCTCGCCGACGCCCCAGGCCACGGCATTGGCGCGGTTGGTGCCGGCATGATCGGAGCGGTAGACGATCAGGCGGGTGGCGCCGGTCCGGTAGACGAGCACGCCTTGCGCCGCGCCCTCATCGGCGAGCTCGAGGCCGAGCATATCGGAGTAGAAGGCGCGGGCGCGGTCGAGGTCGGCGACGGCGACGATGGCGGAGGAATCGTGGTCCTTCAGCATGGCGTTTCCTCGCTTGATGGGTGGGCGCGGATCCTAATCGCTTCGCCGCCGCCGGGCCAGCCGCGGCGACGCCGAACTATCCCTCTACCCCGGAATCCCGGGCCAGGCTCATGCGGGGTGCCCTGCCGCTACGTGCAGGCATCGCCGTTCGACGACATGCGCGTGGTATAGCTCGTAGTGAACGTATGGATGACGACGCCGTCGCTTGCGCAGCGTCTCAGCTGGAACCGGACCTTGCGCGCCTCGAAATCGAGCGACACCTTACGGAACTTCTCCAGGACATCCGTTCCAAGGAACAGCGCGGGTTCGTCGGCGATGCCGAACACGTGAAAAGGCGGAAGATCCGCGAACGCCACCGGCAGGTTGTGAATGACGATCGATCCGATCCGAAGCTCCGGAAGCACCGCGATGTCGAGCTTGATCGTCTTGCCGGTGACGCCGATCGCCTCGATCGTCTGGAACGTGTGCCGGTGCTGGATGAGCTTCTCCCGAAGCTTCGGGTTGCCGATCGAGAGCTGGGCCCCGGTATCGATCACCGCGTCCAGCGAAAATCCGCCGGCGCTGACGTGGGTGAGGATCAGCTGCCCGCGCCGCCGACGCGCGGTCACGACGATCTCGTCCGCGAGCCACTTTGCAGGCGTGCTGGCATCCTCGACCTTGATCAGGCGCTTTTCGAAATCCATCAGCAGGCGCCTCCGGACGAGCGCATCGATGCCGATCATCCCCTGCCCGCCCACATCCTCTTCCCGCAAGGCGGGAAGCTCCAGATACCTGATGGTGCCCGGGCCCAACGTCAGGCTGTCGACCTTCACACGATCGACGATGCTGCGTTCCGTCATGCCGTTCAGAACCACCGGAGTCCCGAGCGGCAGCTGCAGCCTGTTGGCGATGCGGAGGCCGATCGCGGACGTGTCGGCGCCGCTGTCGACGATGAACTGATAGGGCCCGGTGCCATTGACACGTACTTCGACGCTGAGCCGCGTCTCCACCAGCTTTGCCTTTACGTCGTTCCCGCCGATCGCGAGCGTGTTGTCGATGACGGCCGGCGGTATCGGCAGGGTCGACGTTATGGGGGGAGCAGGTCTCGGCTTGCCGATCTTCGGCGCTTGAGCAGCGCCGCCGACCTGGCCTGCGATCGGCAGAGCGAGCAGCAGCAGGAGCAAGCGGAGACGAGGCAATTTGGACTGCTCCCTCTGGATGGGGGCCCCGATGATCAGGGACGGCTCAGTCACCCGTTTTGCTCATACTCCTCCGGCGTCTGGTAGGCCAAGACCGAGTGCGGAGTGGGCGGTGGATTTGGGCGAATGCGCAGTGAAATAGATATCGTGTCACCGGAATTTCTATGCGAACTAGGTATTGTGTCCCCGGAATTTGCGGCGTTGGCGCGGTTGGTGCCGGCATGATCGGAGCGGTAGACGATCAGGCGGGTGGCGCCGGTCCGGTAGACGAGCACGCCTTGCGCCGCGCCCTCGTCGGCGAGCGGAAGGCCGAGCATATCGGAGTAGAAAGCGCGGGCGCGGTCGAGGTCGGCGACGGCGACGATGGCGGAGGAATCGTGGTCCTTCAGCATGGCGGTTCCTGGCGGACGTGGGGTGCGACTCTTAATCGCTTCGCCGGCGCTGAACCAGCCGCGCCGAACCGAAGTCCAGCACCGGACTTCTAATTAGGTACTATGTCCCCGGAATTGCGCTGCAGCTACGGTAAAAAGGCGATTGCCATCGACTGCCCGACTCGTTTTGACAAACCCTTTGCCTCCGCTAGGTGGCGGACTACCAAACGCTTATCCTCGCGACGTCCCTTACACGTGTTGTCTACGAATCGAACTGCCTGTCTGAATGTCTTGACGATTGTCAGCTTTCCTTGCCGCGCGGCGAGCGAATACGGATCGCAGTCATCACACCACGCCATCGAACTGTGTGCATTACCTGCATAGAAAGATAAACGGGTCGCGGGACTCTTACAACGAAAGCACTTAGCCACAAATGGCTTCGCCGTTAGCACCTTGTCATGACGCTTAAACTCTGTAGCCAAGCGCGACTGTGGATTCTTATCAACAAAAAATTGAACCCAGCCCGGCTCCTTTAGGAACAGTTCCTGCGTGCTCAAGCCTGCTTTCGATCCACTCACGATGATCAAAGCGTGCCCCCTTCCGTTGCGAATCCTGGTTCACAGGAGAGACTGAGAATAAGCGCATGTGGCCTATACCAGATACGCTCGGACCATAGCTACTGATCAGCAAACAAATCCAGAGTCTTCGAACGGTTTCGTCGCCGTATTCTCTTTAGGATGCTCAGCCGCTTTACATTAGAAGCCTCGGGAAGATGGTAACTCGTAGGCAGATTGCTAAACAATGCAGGTTGTCGGAGGTCGTCCCTGCCGACACCTTGGAAGTAAGGATTTTTCAAAACCTCCATACAGTATTCGGATGCGCTATCAAATTGTGAGAGGTAAAGTGTTTGGAAAGCGTGCATCTCAGCTTCCGTGAGTTCTGCCCAGCTATGATGGTGAAGAGCATTGAATATGAAGCGTTTTAGCTTTGGCCCCGGACGGACATCCCACATCATAACTCTACGCAAAGCTCTAACGAGGTTTCCCTTCACGCTGGGGTTGGGTTCTAGGTTCAGCTCTAAAACGCGCCGATGGAGTCGATCCAGGTATCGGTCGATCGCCGTTACCGCTCCCGTTTTCATAGAATAGATAATAGCATCCCAATCGAAAAAAGTGCTTCGCACGAGATCGGATGAGCCCCGAACAGACACATGTCCGGCGCGCTTCGCCCAAGTAGAGGAGAGGGCCCAAAAGTCAGCTTTAAAGGCGTCAGTTTGAAGCCCGTATCCACCGAATCTATTTGGAACCGCGCCTACCTCGGCAGCAAAGCGCGATACGGCTGACGGCTGCCCGTTGATCACGATATCTATGTCCGACACCGGCCGTTCGTCGAACCCATAGAACGCTAGATCTCGTACTAACCCACCGATAATGATAACCTCTCCCACGGCAGAGAGTGGTCTTACTATTTCGTTCAGAAGCTGTCGGTTACTCGGCGCAGACGTATGCAGGAACTTAGTTACGTTCTCTGCCACTTCGGTCAGAGACTCGGCAATCCGCAGGCTATTATCCACGAATATGGCCAGCCGAAGCTAGGTCTTTATATAACGAACGGGCGAACCCATCCGTCATTCCAGATATCATGTCCGTAAGGAGTCTCAACTCACGATATCGCATCGGTAGGGCCGTGCCATCTCGATCTTGGTAGTGCTCCCTTATTGCAACCTGGCGATAGTTATCGCTGATGAGCGACCACCCGTAGGCGGCAGCGGCGCTTTCCCGCCCACTTTTTAGATCCCCCGCATCTTCGCGACTACGAATAGCATCCCAGAAAAATGTCATTAGGCCTTCGATAGCGATAGCGCCTTCCGCTTCCACTCGGCGAACCGGGGTGCTAGAGAAAACATACTGAAACGCTGTGTCCTTCAGGAGCTTACAAAGCCCGCATTTCTGCAGGAGAGGAACGGAGTGCGTTCGCGCTTCGATTGCACCCCAGTTTTCTTCAAATTCGCGCACAGCATAGCCGATAAGGTTTCTAATTAAGTTTGTCCTGACATAAGACGATTTGATTTCCCTGATTTCACCAATGGATCGATGGTCTCGGCTGATTTTCTCGAAGTCGGCCTGAATGGATCCTTTTAATGCATCGTAAGAGGTGTCCAAATGGCCTGATATGATGGAAAGAACATCGTCGGGTGATATAATTCCCTTCTTAATCGCGTCTTCTATGTCCAGAATAGAATAAGCGATATCGTCTGCGGCTTCCATAATCCATGTCAACGGATGCCGTTCTCCGGGAGCAATGCCGGTGTGTTCTCGAACCCATTTCACGACATCGTGCTCGGCTTCAAAGTACCCGTATTTCTTGGTGGCCGCTGAGCTTGGGGCGCGCTGGTCACACGAGACTGTGTACTTCATAAGTGCGGAGAGGGTGCCGGCGGTTAGGTCAAGGCCGACGTTACCGGCGGAAACCTGCAGTCGCGTCAGGATTCGAAGGGTCTGCGCGTTCCCCTCGAAGGCTGTAAATTCAGGGTACAGTCGTTCAGGCACATCGCCGGCGGCATCAGCAAAGACGTGCATGTGCTGGTGAAACCAGTGCCCTATAGCCGTCTCACCTTGGTGGCCGAATGGCGGGTTTCCCAAATCGTGCGCCAAACCTATGGTCGCGAGAATATGCGCTACACGACCTGGCTTATCAGCGTCCTGCAGGGTGCTGCCACTGCCGAGCAGTCGATTCCCCATTGAACGCGCGAGGTTGGCAACCTCGTGGGAGTGCGTGAGTCTCGTTCGAACTGCATCGCTTGGATCAAGGGGGAAGACTTGCGTTTTGTCGGCTAGGCGTCGAACCGGTGTAGAAAAGAGCAGCCGGTCATAATCGTGCTGCTGAGGAATACGATGGTCATCTCCGTTCCCATCGCGTTTGAGACTGCGACGAGCTTCACTCCAGATCGAGGGCGCGACAGCTTCAGGTGTGGGCTCCATATACCTAGATTATCACTGTACGAGAGGAAACAAAAACGCGCCGACACTCACTCTGCCGCCTCCCGCTCCCGCACCGCCGCTGAGGCCCGCGCCTTCCTCTTGGGCTTCAGCGCAACGTCCGCCCGCCGCCCCTTGAGCAGCGGCTTCAGATACGCCCCCGTATAAGAGCGCGGCTCCTCCGCCACCTGCTCCGGCGTACCCTCCGCCACGATCTCCCCGCCCTTGTCGCCGCCCTCCGGCCCCAGGTCCAAAACCCAGTCCGCCGTCTTGATCACCTCGAGATTGTGCTCGATCACCACCACCGTATTGCCCTGCTCGACCAAAGCATGGAGCACTTCGAGCAGCTTGCGCACATCCTCGAAATGCAGGCCGGTGGTCGGCTCGTCGAGGATGTAGAGCGTCTGCCCCGTCGCCCGGCGCGACAGCTCCTTGGCGAGCTTCACGCGCTGGGCCTCGCCGCCGCTGAGCGTCGTCGCCTGCTGGCCGACCTTGACGTAGCCCAGGCCGACTTCCTCCAGCATCGCCATCTTGTCGCGGATCGGCGGCACCGCCTTGAAGAATTCGTGGGCATCCTCGACGTTCATGTCGAGCACGTCGGCGATCGACTTGCCCTTGAACTTCACCTCCAGCGTCTCGCGATTGTAGCGGTGGCCGTGGCAGACGTCGCAGGTGACGTAGACGTCGGGCAGGAAGTGCATCTCGATCTTGATCAGGCCGTCGCCCTTGCAGGCCTCGCAGCGGCCGCCCTTGACGTTGAAGCTGAACCGGCCGGGCTTGTAGCCGCGCGCCTGGCTCTCGGGCAGGCCGGCGAACCAGTCGCGGATCTGGGTGAAGGCGCCGGTGTAGGTGGCCGGGTTCGAGCGCGGGGTGCGGCCGATCGGCGACTGGTCGATGTCGATCACCTTGTCGAGATATTCGAGGCCGGTGAGCTTCTCGTGCCGCCCGGCCTGGATGCGGGCGCCGTTCAGATGGCGGGCGGCGGCGGCATAGAGCGTGTCGATGGTGAAGCTCGACTTGCCCGAGCCGGAGACGCCGGTGATGCAGGTGAAGGTGCCGAGCGGGATCGAGGCGGTTACCGACTTGAGGTTGTTCGCCGTCGCATTGTGGACGGTGAGCTTCTTGCCATTGCCCTTGCGGCGCCTGGCGGGGATGGCGACCGAGCGGCGGCCGGTGAGGTAATCGGCGGTAAGGCTGTTCTTGTTGGCGAGGACGTCCGCCAGGCTGCCGGCGGCGACCACCTCGCCGCCATGGACGCCGGCGCCGGTGCCCATGTCGATCACATAATCGGCGTGGCGGATCGCATCCTCGTCATGCTCGACGACGAGCACGGTGTTGCCGAGGTCGCGCAGCCGCTTCAGCGTCACCAGCAGCCGGTCGTTGTCGCGCTGGTGGAGGCCGATCGACGGCTCGTCGAGCACGTAGAGCACGCCCGACAGGCCGGAGCCGATCTGGCTGGCGAGGCGGATGCGCTGGCTCTCGCCGCCGGAGAGGGTGCCGGAGGTGCGGTTGAGGTCGATATAGTCGAGGCCGACATTGTTGAGGAAGCCGAGCCGCTCGTTGATCTCCTTGAGGATCTGCCGGGCGATCTCGCGCTGGGTCGGGGTGAGCTTCTCCTCGAGCGTCGAGAACCAGTCGAGCGCGTGGCGGACCGAGCGGGCGGTCGCCTGGCTGATATGCTCGCCGGCGATCTTCACCGCCAGCGGCTCGGGGCGGAGGCGGGCGCCGTGGCAGGTCTCGCAGGGCGCGGCCGACTGATATTTGCTGAGCTCCTCGCGCACCCAGGCGCTCTCGGTCTGGAGCATGCGGCGGTTGAGATTGCCGATCACGCCTTCGAACGGCTTGCGGACGTCGTAGCTCTTGCGGCCGTCGACGAAGGTGAGGGTGACCGGCTTGCCCTCGGTGCCGTAGAGGACGATGCGCTGCACGTCCTCCGGCAGCTCGCGCCACGGCGTCTCGAGGTCGAAATCATAGGCGCGGGCGAGCGAGCCGAGCACCTGCATGTAATAAGGCGAGGGCGGGTTGGACTTGGCCCAGGGGACGACGGCGCCCTTCTTGATGCTCAATGTCTCGTTGGGGACGACCAGCTCGGCGTCGAACAGCAATTTCTCGCCGAGCCCGTCGCAAGCGGGGCAGGCGCCCTGCGGCGCGTTGAACGAGAACAGCCGCGGCTCGATCTCGGCGATGGTGAAGCCGGAGACCGGGCAGGCGAATTTTTCGGAGAAGATGATGCGGCCGGGCGGGGCGTTGTCGGACAGGACGGCGCGCTCATGCGCTTCCGCGAGGGCGGCGGCGACGCCGATATTCGCGGTGGAGGTTTCGGAATCGGCGGATTCGGGGGCGGAGGTGTTGGCGCCTTCGGCGAGGGCGTCGAGCTCCGAGGGGATGAGGAACGCCGCATGGGCCTCGCGGACTGAAGCCCTCTCCCTTGAGGGAGAGGGTTGGGTGAGGGTGTCGGGCGCCTGAGAATCTTCTCTGAGGTCGGACCCCCTCACCCTAACCCTCTCCCCGCCGGGGAGAGGGGATGCCGCGGGGCTTGCATCCGCCGGATCCAGATAGACCAGCCCTTCGGCCAGCTTCAGCGCCGTCTCCAAACTGTCGGCCAGCCTAGTCTCGATCCCCTCGCGCACGACCAGGCGGTCGACCACCACTTCGATGTCGTGCTTGTATTTCTTGTCGAGCGCGGGCGCGTCCTCGATCGGGTAATAGGTGCCGTCGATGCGGACGCGAGCAAAGCCGGCTTTCTGCCATTCGGCCAGCTCCCTGCGATACTCGCCCTTGCGGCCGCGCACGACCGGGGCGAGCAGGTAGAGGCGGGTGCCTTCGGGCAGCAGCATCACCCGGTCGACCATCTGGCTGACCGTCTGCGCGCTGATCGGCAGGCCGGTGGCGGGGCTGTAGGGGATACCGACCCGCGCCCAGAGCAGGCGCATGTAATCGTAGATCTCGGTGACGGTGGCGACGGTCGAGCGCGGGTTGCGGCTGGTCGTCTTCTGCTCGATCGAGATGGCGGGGGAGAGGCCCTCGATATGATCGACGTCGGGCTTCTGCATCATCTCGAGGAACTGGCG
>JAQGLF010000253.1 GCA_028293025.1 Alphaproteobacteria bacterium | reverse complement strand
CGGCGGCGCGGTGGCGTCGACCGGCGGCGGCGTCGCCGCGGGCGGGGGCGCCGTCTCGGTCGCGGGCGGCGGCTGCGTATCCTGCGCCATCAACGGGGTGAGGGGGAGTGCGGCGGCTGCAATCAGCAGGCCGGCGGCGCGGCGGGCGTGGTTAAGATTCTGTTTCATAGGGGTAACAATGAGTTCGACGGCCTATCGGGCTCGTTTCGCCGCAGCGACCGGGCCGGACCGTGCCGTCGAAACGGCGAGCGGAGCTTTACAAAGCGCGTTCTTCTCCGGCCCTCACTGGCTCGAATAGAGCCTCACCAGCCGGTAGAGGAAGGCCCGCCCCTCCATCAGCGACTGCACCCGCATCCGCTCATTGAGGCCGTGGATGTGGTTGCCCTCGCGGGTCTCGAAGAAGCCCGAAAGGCCGTAGGTCGGGATGCCGGCCGGGGCGAGGAAGGCGGCGTCGGTGGCGCCCGCCGTCATCACCGGCACGAGCGGGACGCCTGGGAAGGTTTCGGCCGCCACCTTCTTCACCGGGCCGACGATGCGATCGGTGAGCGGCGGCGGCGGCGCGACGTCGCTGCGCGTCTCCAGCGTCGTGACCCTGACCTGCGGATCGCCGACCACCTGCTCCAGCGCGCGGCGCACCGCCTCGACTGAATTGCCGGGGAAGATGCGGCAATTGACATTGGCGCCGGCGCGCTGCGGCAGCGCATTGGTGGCGTGGCCGCCGTCGAGCAGGGTGGCGACGCAGGTGGTGTGGAGGATCGCGTTCCAGCTCGGATCGGCGGCGGCGATCGCGGCGGCGGCGGCGCGGTCGTTCGGATTGGCGGCGAAGGCGGTCATCGCCGGCGAGGCGGGATTGGGGAGGAGCCTGGCCATCGCCGCGAAATAGCCGCGCGTCGCCTCGTTCGCCTGGACCGGAAAGTCGTAGCCGCGCAATCTGATCAGCGCGTCGGCGAGCCGGTAGATCGCATTGTCCCGCACCGGGCGCGAGCTGTGGCCGCCGGGATTGACGACTTCGAGGCGGTAATTCTGGGGGAATTTCTCGCCCGCCTGGATGTTCAGCGCCACCCGCCGGCCATCGTCGCCGAGCAGGCCGCCGGCGCCTTCGTTCAGCGCGAATTCGGCGTCGATCAACTGCCGCTCGTGGCTCGCCAGCCATTGCGCGCCGTTGAACGCGCCGGCCGTCTCCTCGCCGCAGGTCAGCGCCAGCTTGATCGTCCGCTTCGGCCGCGGCCCCTCGCGCCGGATCCGCGCCAGCGTGTCGACCCAGACCGCCGCCTGCGCCTTGTCGTCCGAGGAGCCGCGCGCGTAGAAGAAGCCGTTCTCCTCGACGAGGGTGAAAGGATCGCGCTCCCAATCCGCCCGGTTCGCCTCGACCACGTCGATATGGGCAAGGAGGAGGATCGCCTTCGCCGCCGCATCGCTGCCCGGAAGCACGGCGACGAGATTGCCTTCCTTCGGATGACCCGGCGCGACGATCAGGTGGAGATCCTGCTCCGCAAAGCCGGCCGCGCGCAGCCGCGCCGCCATCCGCTCGGCGGCCAGCGTGCAATTGCCGGCGGACAGCGTCGTGTTGGTCTCGACCAGCTCCTTATAGGTGGCGCGGAACGCCGCCTCGTCGGAGGAGGGCTGGGCCGAGGCCGGCGCGGCGGCGAGCAGGGCGGCAGCGAGCAAAGCGGGAAGGCGAAGGTTCATCGGGCTATTCTCCGGCGGCGGCGACGCGCGATCCTTCCCGGCTCGCCGCGCCGGAGTCAATCGGACGGCGCTGCCTTGCGTCGCTTCGGCGCGGCGAGAGGAACCTTACATAGATCAAATCGCTATGCCGCGATGCCGCGCTTCTACTTTCACGTCTTCAACGACGTGGTCGCGATGGACGACGAGGGGATCGAGCTTGCCGATCTCGCCGCCGCCCGCGAGCAGGCGATGGACAGCGCCCGCGAGATGGTCTGCGAGGCGATCAACAAGGGCCATCTCAACCTCGACCACCGGATCGAGGTGACCGACGAAAGCGGCGCGAAGCTGATGACCGTGTCCCACCGCGACGCCTTCACCCTCACCGGCGAGGCAAGGCCGGAACAGCCGGTTTAGAGTCTTGCGCAAACGTGGATGGCGGGCGGCGGCTCGATGCCGCCGTTTTGCTCTCCGGGCTCTGGTCGGTCTCACCCGCCGGCGGGCGGCTCGCCCTTTTGCTTCAGCAGCTTCCGGGTCTGCTCGACCAGCAGCTTGCTCTCCGCGATATTCTCGCGAAGCCTGGCCTGGTTCCTCTCGATCTCGGCGAACGGATCGATCCTGGGCTTTTTGGGCACATCCTCCCCCTGTCGAAGGGGCACAACCTTGATCTAGATCAAGGGTTCCACGGGGAAGGAACAAGGGGGAAAGAAAATGGCAGCTGCCGCGAAGCTCGTGGGGGAACTGCGACAGCTGCCACGGCTGAAACCGGCGCCGCGTAAGAAAGTTCCGTGCACGGAACGATTTTATTTCCAGGGGGCTGATTTGCTTTAACGACCGCCGCCGCGGCGGCGCCGCATCCTTGCTTCGGCCGGCACCGAGTCGGCGGGAGGGATCCATGCGCATCCGGCGGGCGATCGACGCCATCGAGAAAGGCTGCTGCCTCGAGCTGTATTACCAGCAATACAGCCTGATCGTGGAGCCGCATGCCGTCGGCCTGGACGCGTCCGGGCGGCCGTTCGTGCTGGCCGTCGAGCGCTATGCCGGCCGCGCGCCGGTGCTGGGGCAATGGCTCTTCCTGCCGCTCGACACGACGCGCAAGGTCGCCGTCTCGGGCTATTTCTCCGAAGCGCCCCGTCCCGGCTACAGGCCCGACGATCCGCGTTTCGACCGGATCCTGTCGCAGCTCCCCGAATTGCAGCCGGCGGCGGTGGCTTAGGTCTGTTCGACCGAGCGGAATTTCCGTTGGTCGGCGAAAGCCGGGGGCCAGAAGGGAACTGGGCCCCGGCTTTCGCCGGGGAACATCGTCAGCGGTTTAGTATCAGCAGGATGGGCTCTAGCCGCTCCCCGGATAAGGGCGCTCCTTGAGCAGGGCGGCGAGGTGGGCGGCGTTGGCGGCGGCCATGGCGGCGCTCTGCGCCACCTTTTCCGGGATTTGCGGCAGGTCCCTGAAGTCGGTCTTGCCCATCGCCTCGCCGACCCAATAAGCGACCGCCGAGGCCGGCACCGTCCAGCCGGTATCGGCAAGCGCCTGGTAGAGCTGGGCGGAGACGCAATGGGCGCCGTCCTCATTGCCGACCACCGCGACCAGGGCGATCTTCGAGAAGCTCGGCATCCGTCCCTGGTCGTCGGTCTCGGAGAGGAAGGCGTCCATCCGCTCGACGACCCGCTTGGCGAGGCTCGACATCTGCCCGAGCCAGATCGGCGTGCCGAAGATCAGGATATCCGCCTCGAGGATCCGCCGCCGCAGCGCGGGCCATTCGTCCCCCTCCCCTTCGTCCGAGCCGACGCCGGGCTTCACCTCATGGTCGGCGATGCGGATGGTGCCGCGGAAGTCGACCTCGCGTTTCTTCAGCTCGGAGACGAGCAGGCCGATCATCAGGTCGGTCGAGGACGGCTCCCCGGCGCTGCGCTTGAGGCTGCAATTGAGGGCGATGGCGGTGAGGGACGCTGTGAGGGGCATGGCGATTCCGCAAGTGGCTCCGGATCGGGAGACGCGCCGATCGCCGGCCGGTTCCGCGCCGCCTCGCGCACCACGGCCTTGTCGGCGAGCAGGTCGTAGGATTCGGCCATGCCGTCCAGCGAGACGCCGACGTCGCCGGTGCTGCAGCCATAAGCGAGGCGCCGGCACTGGACCGCGAGTGCGCGCAAGGTATGGGAATCGTCGCGCGTCATTGCGTTCCAGAGCGGAGAAAGGGAGCCGGCGCCCGCGGCCGGTTCTCCGGCGGTCGAGGGTGCCCCACGCGGCGGTCGTGCAAAAGCCACAATGCGCCAAGGACACAGCGGCTTAATCTGGGTTAAGTTCCGCTCGGCAGGAAAGAAGTTCCATCCTCGATCGCCACGGTTTCGCCGAAAGCCAGGCTCAGCACCGGCGCGCCGGCGGCATCCGCCACCTCGATCCGGTGGTGAAGGGCCAGCCGCCCCTTGCGGAGCTGCTCGCACATCATCTCGCGGATTCCCGCCACGGCTTCGCGCCGGGCGGCCTCGGCGTCGGGCAGCTCGATGCCCTCATCGTCCATGACGACGACGTCGTCATGGATGTGGAAGAAGTAACGCGGCACGCGGCCCCTCCTGACGGCGCGGAATCGCGGTGCCATCAAGTGGATCAAGCCGCGCGGGCTTCATCCCGCGATCAGACCCGTTGGTCGATATGAAGATAATTGGGATTGAAGCCGGAGGCGTTCTCCAGGGCCTGATAATCGTGGATGGTGAGCGCGCCGCGGGCGAAGCTGATCAGGCCTTCGCTCCGCATCCGCTGCAGCACCCGGTTGACGTGGACCGGCGTGATGCCGAGCGCGTCGCCGACCTCCTCCTGGGTCAAGGGCAGCTCGTAGGAATGATCGTGGGTGAGGCCGACATTCTTCATCCGGACGTAGAGCTCGCACATCAGATGGCCGATCGCCTCATAGGCGTCGCGGCGGCCGATATTGACGATCCAGCTCCGCAGCACCGCTTCGTCGACCAGGGTCGCCCACCAGAGGGCCCTCGCGATGCCGGGGCGCGCGCTCAGCGTCTCCATCCGGTCGCGGGGGATGTAGGCGACCTTCGCCCGCGTCAGCGTCGCGATCGAATGGTCCATCTCGCGCAGGATGGTGATGTGGAGGTCGCAGAAATCGCCGGGGATGAGGAAGGCGGTGATCTGCCGCGCGCCGTCGGGCAGCAATTTGTAGCGCGCCGCCCAGCCCTCGACGATCAGATGGACATGGTCCGGCCGTTCGCCCTCGCGGATGATGTTGCGCCGCGCGCCCATCTCGCGGGCATTCTCGCCGAGCGCCGCCAGCGTCTCCCGGTCCTCGTCCGGCAAGGGCGCGACGGTTTCGAGCTTGGCGATCAGGGCGCTGCCGCCGCTGGGAGCATGTTCGGGCTGCAAGCCGGGAATTGGCATGATCCATGTTAGGACTTGCGTTGCGGCTGGTCCAACGAAAGCAGACCACCATACCTAACATATGTTAGTTACTGCGCGACTGTCATGGATGAGATACATATATCCCCTCCTGGGTTAAGACCGATCATCACCGGCGAACGATCGGGCGCCGGTGGCTGAGAGATTCAAAGCGCTCCCGCCCCCTTCGCATGCGGAGCGCATTTCATGGATATCCATCCGGCCATCGGGCGAGTCATCCGCCGCTTCGAGACGCGGGCGCCGCTGACCGACCTGGATCTGGCGGCGATCCGCGCTTTGCCCTTCACCTATCGCACGCTCGACGCCGCCGCCTATCTCATCCGGGAGGGGGAGCCGCCGGAAAATTGCGCCTTGCTGCTGAGCGGCTTCGCCTATCGGCACAAGGTGACGGGCGAGGGCGAGCGGCAGATCCTCTCCGTCCACATGACGGGCGAGTTCCTCGACATGCAGAACAGCTTCCTCGACGTCGCCGATCATAACGTCCAGGCGCTGACCCGGATGGAGGTCGCTTTGGTGCCGGTGCCGGCGCTGCGCCGGCTCGTCGAAACCCACCCGCTGGTGGGGCGGGCGATGTGGATTGACACCCTGATCGATTCCGCCATCTTCCGGGAGTGGATCGTCAATGTCGGGCGGCGCGACGCGCTCTCCCGGCTCGCTCATCTGCTCTGCGAGTTCGCGCTGCGGCTGGAGGCGGCGGGGCTCGCCGCCGACCGTCGCTACGAGCTGCCGATGACGCAGGAGCAGCTCGCCGACGCCACCGGCCTCACCGCCGTCCACATCAACCGGGTGCTGAAGGAACTCGGCCGCCTGGGGCTGATCACCCGCGACAAGCGCGCCGTCGAGATCATCGACTGGGACCGGCTGAGAAGCGTCGGCGATTTCAGCGCGCGCTACCTCCACATCGACGGCGGGACCCCCACCGTCCTTGCGCCGGCCCGCTGAGCCCGCCATTGGCTTCAAATGGATCACCGCCACCTCATCGCCTATCTCGTCCTGCTGCTGCTCGTGCTCGCGCTCGCCGGCGCGGCCTTCGTCCTGAGCAGCCGCTGGCGGCACGACCGGCGCCAGTCGCTCCGCTTCGGACGCGAGCAGGCCCGCCGGCGCGAGGAGGCACGCTCGGAAGAGAGCTAGGCCCGGTTTCGTCTGGGGTCGGTCACTTTCAGCTTGAGTCACTGCTGTTCGTTCCCCGGCGAAAGCCGGGGTCCAGCTTCCCTTTTGGGCCCCGGCCTTCGCCGGGGAACAATCAAATCATCGCATGAGCGAAAACACCTAAGCAGGTGCGCTCCGAAGGGGCATTTCAATTTCGATCGAACGCGCCCTACGGCCGGGACGGATCGATCGACCGGCCTTCGAGATCGACGTGCAGATAGGCGCTGTTGAAGTCGCCGACGGCGGCGAGCCTGTCCCAATCGACGACGCGCACGTTCCGCGCCGTCCGGGTGATGAGGCCGTTCGCCTCCAGCCCCTTCAGCGTCCGGTTGACGTGGACCGAGGTCAGGCCGAGGCAGTCCGCCAATTGCTCCTGCGTCATCGGCAGCTCGTAATTGCATTGTTCGCCAAGGCCCGCAAAGGAGAGCCGCAGCGCGAACTCGCAGAGGAGATGCGCGAGCCGCGTCGTCGCGTCGCGGCGGCCGACATTGGTGTTCCACTCGCGATTGATCGAGCCGTCGACCAGGGTGTCGTGCCACATCACCCTGCCGACGCGCGGCCGGTCCGCGGCGAGCCGAAGGATCGCCTCGTGCGGGATCAGCGCGATCTCGATCTCGGTCAGCGCCTGGACGTTATGGTCCGCCCGGCCGAGGACCGCATTCTGCAGGTCGACCATGTCGCCGCGCATGTGGAGCGCGAGGATCTGCCGGCCGCCGTCGCGCACGATCTTGGAGCGGAAGGCGAAGCCCGACAGGAGAAGGCAGCTATGCTCCGCTCTGTCCCCCTCCCGGACGATATATTTGGTCGGCGCGAGGCTCTGCAGGCGGTACGGCAAAGCGATGAGAGCGGCGCGGTCGTCGTCGTCGAGGGGCGCCCATGTCTCGAGCTTCGGCAACATCGCGGAAAGGAGGGATTCACTCTGTCCGGCCACGGCGTCTCCTGTCTGGCGGGAGCGCA
>JAQGLF010000234.1 GCA_028293025.1 Alphaproteobacteria bacterium | reverse complement strand
CGCGCTCCTGCGTCTGCGCGAGGCTTGGTGCGGATCGGGCCCTCCTCCGGCCCGAGCCGCGCTCCCGACGCTCGGCGCATCGTTCCAGCCGGATGTCTTCGACCCAGCTCTCGTAGCTATCATAGTGCGCGAGGGGCTCATCGACGCTCAGATCCGGGTGAAGAATCGTTGGAAGGGCTTCGCTGGGGATCGATGGTCCTGCAACCGTAATCGGGTCAGGATAGCCGGCGTCATCAATTTGACCAAGCGATCACGGCGGTCTTGCGGATCTGCAGCCCCCCTTCCCATTGCGCGCAGTACAGTCGAAACGTTCCAGGCGCGGCAGGAATCAAATGCCTCCGAGGTGGGTTCAACGCGTTCCGAAGCTTCTCATTTGACGTGGTGAGTCTGCCACCCCCCTCAAGCTCAAGAGCGAGAACGCCCCCTTCTTCCAAATATGTCGCGCCAGTCACACGGTGAGCCGACCGCTGCGGGGCAGACTTAGAGTTGCGGGGCATGCCTTAATCCTTCCATTGCTGGCTGTTGGCGTCGATTGCTCATCCTTGGTTTCGCCGATCTGCGACACTTCCCTCCGGGCCGGTCTGAAGCACGTCGCCGGATGCACCCGCAGCCTCAGTGGGGATATTCCATCCCCCCGAAGATGTGCCGTCCCGCAGTGACTGCTTATAGTCCTCAAGGTAGCGAGCAATTGTAGCGCGTGCCTCGTCTGCGCTTTGCAATGGCGGGTGGGGAACTGCGCTGACCACAACGTCCTGACTCGCACGCCCCCAGCCGCGATCGAGCAGCGTCGATGCTGCGGCGATACGCGCCGCGGCAGGGGAGCCGAGATCGCCCATCACGGCCGCCAAGGTGGCAACGGCCTCGCTGGTATGTTCACGGGCCACCTCTGATAGCGTTCGGCCATCTTGCAACGACGCCTTCGGTCGGCCTCCAGGGTTTCCGCTCTGCCCTTTGAGGAATGGCACGTTCACCTCCTCGCACTGAACGTTGAGAACAATGATTCCCGCGGAGTCATAAGTCCCATAGGAACACGGCCCCTGAAATAGCGCGTGGGGTGAAAACTGAATGGGCAACCGCAGTGCTCGTTAGGGCACTGCTCGTCATGATCGCGTGCCTCTCATACACAAGCACATTGCGGCCCATCAGGCGGATTGCGAGCCCCTCCGCGAGCGGGTCCATCTCTGACAATGGCAAACAGCCTCACAGATGATGCGGATCCCAGCCATATGCCAGCGCCTCTTCGGCGTGGCCTTCCGCCAAGAGCCTCATCGCATCCGCAACGATTTCCACCCATACCGAAAGCCGCGTAAAACTCGGCCGCGGTCGGGAACTCAGTCGCTTCAGGCCGAGAAGGATCTCGGCCGGCAGGTTACCCGCATACTTTTCTACAATCGCTACCCGGCGCTCGCTGACAAAACTGACAGAACCTGGTTTCGTCAGTTTTGTCAGCTCCGGCGACCAAGGAGTTTCTCGGAGCGTTCGGTTCAAGCGATCAATGTAGCTCATCACCTGAGCCCCTTTGGATTTGCGATATAAGCGACAGTCGGTCGCCCACCTTTCATACCGCTAGGGATGTCCACGGCTTGGACCCAGTGATGATCCTCAAGGAGATCCAACGCGTCTGCAACGGCGCCTTTGTTCGCGAGCCCTGACCAACCCTTTCTCAGAATTTCACGAGCACCAAATCGGGGCGGGAGATCACCGCTCCTCAACCGACGGATGATCTCCCTGGCGGCGTCCGCGCTATTGTCGATTGCCGAGAAATAAATGCGATGCGCGTGCGATTCCAAATATTCGGCCCAAGCCAGCGCAGCGAGGACAGACATCTCTGGGACGGAGCCGTTGCCACGCGAACATAGGTGGTGGATCAGCGCTAGGACGGGTACGAGTTTGCGATACTTGGCGAGGTGACTTTCCAAGGCTGGATGCAGGTCACCGCTCCGTAGTCGCTTTTCGTGCCCTTGCCTCCATTCTCGGAACAGTCCCAAGCCTTGGCTGTCGAAGCGAAGATATGGTCGTCGCTCATCCAACGGGTCGACCCGCGCGCCCACCTTCGGAGCTGTTAAGTTGTCGAGCCAATCAAATACCTGGTAGGCGGAATGGCGCGCGCTGCCGTCTGTGGGACGGTCCTGTTCAGTGTAGTCGGGCGCGATGTCCGGCCACACCATTAAGCTGAACCTCTGGATCATGCCGTCGTCGCTAGCCCCACCTCTGATGGCGGACGATATGTACTCTCTGATTTTCCCGGGTTGGGTGGAACCGATCACGCTAATGGTCAGCGAGGGCACGTGAAGATTTTTCCCTCTGATGATCCGATCGAAAGTGTAGTCATCAGTGCCGTTCCACCCAGTAAGGTAGAACCCCCGCGCTTCGACATTGTCCTCGCGATCGAGGTTTCGGAGCAATGACATTATCTCGTCGCGATGGACGAGGATCCCATTTTGGTTCTCGATTAGGAGCTCACCCAACGACTGGTACGACGAGTCGTTGGCGACGTATCTTTTGAGGGTCGGCTTTGGATCATCATCCTGTGCTAAGTCAGACGCGTCCGCCTTCGGATTCAGCTTGAAGCGATTCTTGAGAGCTTGTTTTCGAGCATCGCCGCGAAGTTCGCGCTCGAGGGCGCTCGCCTCGTATACGGTGTTCTGTTGCGCGAATTGCCGACGAGCTTCCGCCTGTAGCCGGTTTATTGGCTTCAATCCTTCCTGCATGGCAGGACTCTTGATGACGCCTGGCCGTCCGATGACGGCTCCCCAGAGATTCGGTGTTTCGTGCCAATCGGTTTCTTCTTGGGGGCGGATACCGATCTTGCGCCCGATGAGGGCACCAGCTCCAATTATCGCTGGCACTGCGACGAACTCGGCAGGCACCTGCATGCGCCCCACGATGTCGCTGACCCAAGGGATTAGTGGCGCAGGCAGCATACCCATCTCGAAAGGTCTTACTGCTAAGAGGCCTGACGGAAGTCGTTTGGGGTCAGCCCAAATGTCTGGGACCTCCCCCCTAGCTGCCAAGGCGGCGTGGAGATCAAGCGGCATTATCGGACCTCCGCAACGCTGATCTTTGGGGCCCTGGCTGGGCGAGAAAGCGCGCCATGCAGCAGCTTCACTGTTCGAGCGTCCGAGCATGTCACTTCGGAGATGTCGCCGAGCAGTCGGATTTCTGGCGATGCCCAGTCGAGCACGCAAATCCCGTCGCCGGCACCACGTAGCCAATTCAGGGGATGGTCGAATAAGTGAATGGGCGTTGCGGCGTACAATGCATCATAGCCTAGGCACCACCCCACTCCCACACGCAGGTGCCAAGTGTCGGGTTGAGCACCTTGGAACGCGCACAGATCGACGGGATACCGATTCTCAAGCACCGGCAAAACCAGATGGGGCTCACCCTCCCCCGGCTGGTAGAAACCAGCTCCGACCGGCTCCGCGGCCGTCACTCCGAATGGAAAATACTCTAAGCCCATGTCAGCGATCGTGTTGATGCTGACGCCGAGTGCACGCAGTCCATCGAGATGGATTTGGCGGACTGCTGCGCAGGCAACAGCCATCTCCTGTTCTAGATCGACGCCGCTCATCACCGAGCCGCGTCAGATCGGAACAGCTCGCCCGAGGCACTGTCGTGTGGGCCGAATGACGCCAATGGCTGCGAGGTGCTCGCGACAGTTCTGTCGGCGAGCCACCCCTCGAGATCTTCCAACCGGTACCTAACCGCCCTGCCGAGCTTAAGGTACCTTGGGCCCCCGCCGAAAATCCTCAATTTCTGCAGAGTGGAGACCGCCAGTCCGGTGTATTCGGCAGCTCCGCGGGTGTCAGTAGGTGTCGGCATTCCAGTTACTCCGAGCAGCACGGCGCGGCTCCAAGCATCTCGATGCCAGCAAGAGCATGTCTCGGTATAGTTACAGAACCGGGGGGGTATTCCGTCGAAGGTGTCCGTGTCGGAATGCCAACGTGGTGAGTTCCTCCGCGATGATTTTGACGCCGCGCTTCAGCCGCGGCAAGCCGGGTGCATCTGCCACCAAGCCTTGAGACGGCGGTGCCTCCTCGAGCTCTCTTGCATCCCCTTCAGCCAGGCTCCGCGCGAGATCTTTGACGGCAGCATGCAGCATCGGAAGCGAGGCTGCCTCAGCCAGAGCAAGTCGCTTTCGCGCTTCGCTCATATTCTCCCAACGCTCATTTATAGCGAACGCCAGCCCCAGCACTTGCCGCTCTCTTAGGACGCGGTAAGCCTGCGCCCGACGGGTCTCAGGCTCGTCCTCTGGGAACTGCGCTGCCCATAACGCCTTGATCTTGGTGTCTGATTTGCGGGACTCAGACCCGTCGAGGTATGAAGCAGCGTGCCGGCCAACGAAAACACGCAGTTCGAGATCGTCTGGCCGTGGTGGCGCTCCAGCCCGTTTGACGCGTTTCAGGGCAGCAGTGACTTCGTCGCGGCCATAAGCGCCGATCAAATCGCTGAGAGTCCCGTCCAGGCCGCGCCACGATCTGATCACCCACGCCGGATCCCAAAAATTAGCGCAGTCCTCAGTCATCACGAACCGCCGATCCAACGAGCTTGGCGATGTGCTCGCTCCAGGCATCGAGGGCACCCCCCTTTTCCTCTGCCCAGTCGTAGCGTTGATAAACACCAACGATGCCATTCTTCGACCCGCTCACGTGGTTGAGCACTGCTTCGGTGACCTCAAGGCGCACCCCCAGGCGCTGCAATCCGGTCGCTACGGTTCGACGGATGTCGTGAGAACGCCACGGCTTGAGTTCGGCTCCGGGCACCAGATGCTCGGCCATCAGCTCGTCGAGTTTCAGCTTGGCTTTCGAAAACCCCGAAATCGGCGTGGCGCCGGTGGTCGAGAATACCAGTCCCTGCCTTGGCCAGGTCGACCCGTCGGCGATCTCGTCAAGCACCTTCGTCGCTAGCTCACTCAGATGTAGCAATTGGGGCTTTCCATTCTTCGTGCGGTATCCAGGAAGCGTCCAAAGCCGAACGCCGCGGTCCAGCTCCGACCAATCCATACCTGCGACTTCCTCACGGCGCTGCGCCGTGAGGATCAGCATCTTGAAGAAACCACTGAACGGACCCGCGAGCTTCGACGTGCATTTCCAAGCCAGCGCGAGTTCCTCGTCGGTGAGCACCCTGTCGCGGGCGGCTACCGGCGGCGGCGGCTCAACGCCGTCCAAGGGCGATCTTTCAAGATCGCCGCGGTTCACGGCCCAACGAAACAGCTTGCGAAGGGTCGCATGGGTCAGGCGCGCCACCGCCGGTCGATCGCTTAACCGATCCCAGATCGGCGCCAAGTCCGACCGCTTGATCCTCGGGAGCGGCTTTGAGCCAAGCACCGGGGTGGCTTCCCGCCTCAGGACCCCTGCCCCGAGCTGCCACTGCTTCCACCGCTTCTTCAGGTACAGGGTGGTGAAGCTCTCCACGTAGGCGTCGAAGGCGAGGTCGACGGCCTGCCGACGGCGTTCCTGATCTGCCTGGACGGGGTCGATACCCTGCCTCACCATGATAAACAGCCGCTCAGCTTCCTTGCGCGCTTTCTCGGGCGTCCACGGCGAACCGTGCCCGCCGATCGTATACCGCCGGCTGGGGGCCTCACGCCCGCCCATGCGATATTGGTAGACGTAGGACCTCGACCCCTTCGCGGTCACCCGAAGCCCGAACCCCTTGAGCTCGTCGTCCCACAGGAACAGGTCCTGATGGCCGGCCTCCAGCCCATCAACCGCGCGTTTCGTGATCCGTCCGCTCGGCATTAGCGGGTCCTTAAATAAGCACCATGTAAGCACCATGTAAGCACCGTAGCGGAAACAGGAGGAAAGAGGAAGCAACAACCGGATGCCGAAACACCTGATTTTGCTTTAGGATTCGGCAACATGCGGCTAACCGGGGAAATACCAGGAAAGTCGAAAAAGATAACTCTTAATCAGCGGGTCCCAGGTTCGAGCCCTGGTGCGTCCACCACATTCTTTGGCAAAGACGATTAGTTGCGGGTGACGAGGCGTCTCGGTTTGAAGCCAGGCGCGTACCCATAAGTGTATCATAAGTGCCTGTTCTCGCTGCGACGTCGACTCAGAACGCCGGAGTTGGTCACGAACGCTCCGACGCATGCGGAGTTATGATGACCGCTTGGGGTCCGACAACGACAGATGATGCGCTCTGCGAGCTGAGGAGCGCGCTGCACCGCTACCATCGCCGCATGAGCGACGTCTATCGTCTGTCGCCTGAATTCTTCCCGGCTCGGGCCGTGGTTGCCCCCTTCGGCTTGCTGCCTCTCATGCCGGCGAAGGGGTGTCGCCTGGGGACATGCCGTCTGGATCGGGAATCGGTTGGCCCGGTTCGGCTTGAGTCTCGGCCTTGAAATAGCGGGATGAAACCGCTTTGTTTCAGCAGGGCGGCGTTCGAATCGCGTCGGCTTCTTCCGAAGGTTCGAGCCGGTAGATAGGGATCGTTCCATAGCCTTTGTCGAGGGCGATACGCCCGAGATAGGAGAGGTCGAAGCGGCCGGGCGCCTCCATCGCCAGCATCGCCGCGAGAGGCTGCGTCACGTAAAGACCGCCAACTGGGGTTACCGGCTCGATCCTCGCTGCGCAGGTGACCTCCCGCCCGAAAAAGGCCGGCGCCCCGGTTACTGGGTCGCTCGCCTCGTAGACTGGGCCAAAATGGGCGCTGATGCGCATGCCAGCGCCATCCTCTCGCAGCAGCGCGCTGTCCAGCGAGCGTAGCGCGCGCTGCAGCTCGGCCGCTACCGAGGCGGCGGCCGCGGCGGAATCGAGGATCACGAAGACGCCGTCGCCCCAAGTGTTGCGGGCACATATGCTCGCGTCATGGCGCGCTAGGACAGCGGCGACCCGACCGAGCACCTCGGCGGAGAAAGCGGGCAGCGCCGCCTCGCCCAATCGCGAGAAGCCTGCGAAGTCGGCAAAGACGATCGCACGCAATGCTCGCCTCGGCCGATCTTCCGCCGGAAGCCGCTGGCCGCAGCGGCGGTCGATTGGCCCCGGCTCGACGACGCACGTCCGGCCACCGCTCTGCCGCCAATGGCGGACCTCCGCGCTCGTGCCTGCGTCGGTCTCGAGCATACGGCCGTCCCAGATCGCGAGCTGCACCGCCTGCGTCGCGAGCGGCGCCGCGCGGAGGCGCGCCAAGCCCATGGCGAGCAGCAGCCCGAACCGGAACTGGCCGCGGTCTCCGACATATTCGGTAGTAGATGCATACGAGAAGGAGGCGGCGGAATCGCGACATTTCTCGAAACGCGGCAACCATCGCTCGCCGCCGACGCGGACTGAGCGGCGAACGAACGTCGCTTCGTCGAACGGGAGCACGATGTTCAGCTCGCCGCCGCGGCGCAGCACCGCTTCCGCGATCATGATGTCGGCGCCGCAGGCGAGAGACCCGTAGGCGATCCTCATCCCGAGTTCGTGCAGGGCCAGGTCGATCTTGGCCGAAATGCGTGCTTCGGCATGCGGATCGCATCGAAACATGTGACCGCAATAGGTCACGACCGGCGGCGGCCGCAGCGTCTCGAGAAGGGCTTCGCCGGCCTCCGGGGAGGGCGAGAGGCACTCGATCAGCAGGCGGAATTGCCGCAGCGTCGAAGAGCGCGCACCGTCGTCGGCATCGGGAAGCGCGACAGCTTCCTGCAGCGCGTGCGCCGCTGCCGCCGTGTCGCCGATGACAAGCAGCGCCTCGGCCCTAGTGGCGGCCGCAAAATAGCTGCGCGCCTCCGCGACCGCGGAAATCTCCAGCACGCGCCTGGCGATCTCCCCTGCAGCGATCCGGTCTCCGGCCAGACAGGCGAGCGTTGCCGCGTTGATCCCGGGGAAGGGGTCGTCACTTTCCTCGAACGCCCGTTGATAAGCCTCGCGGGCGGCGGCCAACCCGGCGGCTCGGCCGGCCCCGCGGGCGTTCACAGCCGAATCCTTAAGCAGCCGGCCGAGCAAGGCGCGGTGAGCAACAGTCTGGGACCGCCCGAGGCCGCTCGCTTCGTATTCCTCAAGGGCCGCCCCGCTGCTCCCCATGCGGGCCAGCGCGAGGATGCTCAGATATTGCAGGTCCGACGAGCCTGGGTCGCGGGCGAGACCGGTGGCGGCGAAGTCGCGGACCGCCAGAAGATCGCCCCTGCGCAGGGCGTTCTCGGCCGAGTCGATCTCACTTGCCGACGCCATGATGTCCCCCCTCGCCGGGATCAGCTTAGCCGATTTCGATCTGCACCTCGCGAAAAATAGCGGCAAAGCGCGACGGAATCGCCGACTTACTTGGGGGATTGGCCCCGGTCCTCGCCTTGTCCTATAGTCCATTGACGATTTTTCGTCGGAAAGGGGAGGTCTGGCGGTGCAGCGGGATCTTGCGAATGTCTTGTCCCGCTGCGGCGGGAGCCGGCGGTGAACAGCCTCCGCGGCGGCGGTGGCGTCTTCATCAGCCACAGCGCTGACGACGCAGCGGTCGCGTCCGAGATTTGCGAGAAGATCGAGCGCCGGGGCATCCCCTGCTGGATCGCGCCGCGGGACGTGCGTCTCGGCGATGATTTCCTGGAGTCGATCCGCGCCGCCATCGAAGCGGCGCCCGCCTTCGTGCTGCTCCTCTCCCGTGCCTCAACCGAGTCGTCCTTCGTCCTGTCCGAAACGGAGGTCGCGTTCAGCTACAAGCGGCCGATCTTTCCGGTTCGCATCGAGAAGGTGGAGACCCTCGGCAGCCTCAAGATCCTGCTGAGCCGCTGGCATCGCGTCGACGCGATCGGCGCCGGCCGGGAGAGCGGCATCAGGCGCCTCGCGGACGCCGTTGCCAGAAGGGTCGCCGCGGGCAGCGGGGGCCGGGAGGCGCGGCCGACGGGCCGGCGCACTGCGGCGATTCCGGGCGGCCAGGCAACGAGCCGCTGGAACTGGCGGGCCTTTTCGGGAGGAATCTTCTGGTTGTTCGGCAAGGGGGCCCCCGGCGGCGGACTCGCCGCGCTTTGCGCGCTCCTCGCCCTCGCACTTCTCGGCTACGTCTTTCCCGGTGGGCCCCTCGGCGCGTCCCTCTTGCTGCTCGCCGGCTGGATCGCCGTCGGGCTGCTGGCCGGCGTCGGCGGTCGGCGTGCTGCAGGAGGAGCCGGTCACGATGGCGCGATCGCGGCGGCCGGCCTGTCCTGCACGGCCTTGCTCCTGATCGTTGCGGTTTTGGCTTTGGGTAACCGGGTCGAGGCGAATCTGCCCGGCAACGACTTGCAGAACCTCGCTGGAAACCCCGAGACGGTGACGGCGCGGCCGCCGGTGGCGCGAGCGGATGATGCCGCCATCGCCGTCCAGTTCCAAGGGCAGGTCCAAAACATGGTCACGCAGGATCAGGCGAACGCCACTGCCAACGCGGCCGCCGCAGCCGAGGCAAACCTGACGTTGATGGCCGCGAACACGAGCGCCTCCGATTTGGCCGCGGTTAACGGCATGTAGGGATGCTCGATCAGGACAGCACCCTTCAGCCGGGCGACGTGATCGCCGACTACCGGATCGAGAAGGTTCTCGGCTCCGGAAGTTTCGGAGTCACCTACCTCGCTCGCGACGTGCTGCTTTCGCGGGACGTCGCGATCAAGGAATATATGCCGGTGGTCTACGCTCGCCGCGGGGCCGACGGGACTGTCGTCTCGCGCAACCTCGAAACGTCCGGCACCTTCGAATGGGGCCTCGAGCGCTTCTCCGAAGAAGCGCGGACACTGGCGCAGTTCAATCACCCGAACATCGTCCGCGTGCTGCGGCTGGTGCAGGGAATGAACGGCACAGCCTATATCGCAATGGAACTGCTCGAGGGGACAAATCTCGAAGCTATCGTGGAGGCGGAGGGACCGCTACCGCCGGACCGCTTCCTCTCGGTCTTCCGGCAGCTCCTCGGCGGCTGCGAAGCCATCCACGGGATCGGCATTCTCCACCGCGACATAAAACCGGCAAACATCGTCATATGCGGGGAGACGCCGGTCCTGATCGACTTCGGCGCCGCCCGCGACCTTGCCCTGCAGCAGAAAGCGGGCTTCAGCGCCCTCGTCACCGACGGCTTCTCACCGCTTGAACAATATTCGCGGGAAATCCCGCAGACCGAAGCGACCGACGTCTATGCCCTCGCCGCCACCGCCTATTTCCTCCTTACCGCACGGATTCCGCCACCCTCGGCTGCACGGTCGTGCGGCGAGACCATGCCCGCGGCAACCGAGGCGGCGGCGGGCCTCGCCCCCGCGGACGTTCTCAAGGCGATCGACTGGGGCCTCGCGC
>JAQGLF010000210.1 GCA_028293025.1 Alphaproteobacteria bacterium | reverse complement strand
GCCCCGCGTCGCGCGCCGCAGCGAAGGGCGAGCCGGCCGCCGCAACTTCCTCAGGGAAGAACAGCTCGTAGACGAATGCGTTGAGCAACGACTCCAGCGGCGCGCGCGGCTGCGCTCCGGCAAGGATGGCGTCGACGGCGATGGTGATTAGAACCTCTTGTTCGGGTGTAGGGGCCGGGATTGGAACTTGCTGCATGACCTCAGAGAAAGCGCGCAGGTAGCCTCCGCGAATGCTCGTTGATATCTGCCTGTAGAACCATTCGATCGTGCTGCTGTTCAGAGCCGCTGTCAGCCAGCGCTCGTCTGTCGGAATAAAGTAGGTCGTATTTGCTCCGAACGAGCCGGTAGTGTCGTACGCGAAGCTCTGATGCTCGTATATGTCGGGATAGACAATTTTCGGCTTTGCGAATTCTCGCCAGTAAGTCGGTCGGTACCGTTGAAGTGCGTACCACTCATACCGAACTCCCACCTCAGAAGCTGCACGTCGCGATAATTCCTCCTTGAAGGACAGGAGGTGATTGAAGACGGCGGGATATTGGGCCTTGAACTCGCGCTCGGCTCGCGCTGATGGCCCCACAATTCCTTCATCGTCATGCAAGGGAAAATGCCATGGAACGAAAATGAGCCACTTATCAGGCCGGTTTGGAACCCAACGTTTAACATCACGCCCGCCCAGATACGGCTTTATCATCGCGGCGCTGTTCGGGTCGGAGGCAATTAGTTGGGCGCGCTTGGCGCCATCGATAACGAATGCCTCGTTCAGCCCCGTCTTGATACCGTAATAGAACCGCCCACCGCACCACTCACCCAACGGCCGGCCACCGGCGCGGAGGCGGGCGAGCAGGTCGCGCTTTCCCTGCGGCTCCAGCTGCCAGCCGGTCGACAGCAGCGCGGCCTGTGGCATGGCAAAAGCCTCCGTCGCGAACCGGGCAGAAAAGCCGTTTGGTGCCTCCCCTTGGGCCCAATTGAGCGCGCGGAACGTCTCCGTCGGTTCTGGGGCGCGGCGAGTTGTGCGCTTCTGCGCTACTACGATGGTGGGATACGCGATCGCCTCGAACACCTCGGCATCTCCGAAGTCGATCACTGCGCGCAGCCGCGTCTCGGCTGACAGCCACGCGCGCAGCTTGGTCCCGTAGGCAGCGCGATACCACTTATTCGACGTGATGAAGGCGACGGCGCCGCCCGGCTTCAGCAGCTGCACCGCGCGCTCGAAGAAGTAGACGAGCAGGTCCGCAGTCCCGGCGGCGGTAGCGTAATTGGCGGCGAGCTGGCGCTTGGGATTCGCCGCGCGGCCGTCGACCAGATAGCTCTCGATCTTCTCCTGCCGGACATAAGGCGGGTTCGCCAGGGCGAGGTCGAAGCAGCCGCCCGTGTGGTCGCCGAGGCCGAACATCCACTCGGGTGAAAAGAAGCCCGCGGCGCTGTTCGCGTCGAAGGGGTCCCAGCGAGCCATAAGGGCAGCCTCGCCCTCCGGCATGCCGTCGGCGATCAGGCTGGCGGCGAGCCGCTCCCGCAGGCTCTCGAAGCGCTGCTTCAGTGTGCGCTTCACGCGTCGATCACGCGCGGAGAAGAGCTGCTGGGCAGTGTCGCGCCAGTCCGCTTCGATTGACCGCGTCTCATCGCTGTTCAGCACGGCCTGGCCCTGGCCGACCAGCCCTAGCGCGTTGGCGGCGACAAACTTCAGCTCGAGGTTCGGCAGAGCCAGCACGCCCCGGTTGGGTTGGTCCTCCGCAACCTCCTGCTCCACTGCCAGCGAGATAAAGCAGCGCAGCTTGGCTATTTGCACGGCGATGGGTTGGATGTCGACCCCGTGCAGGCAACCCTCGATCAGGTAAAGCTTGCGAGCGTATTCCGCGTGGAAGCCCTCCGGCCAGGAGGCGTCGAACGCCGCGAGCCGTTCCCTGGCCCGCGCCTCCTCGATTGCCCGGTCGGTTGGTGACTTGATCGTCCGGGCCGTCTCGATCTGCTGCAGGTAGGGCGCGCGGTTGGCGGCCTTCCACTTGGCGCCGGCCGGATCGAGCCGGCTGAGCACGTGCACCAGCTTCTGCAACAGGCCGAGCGGAAAGGCGCCCGAGCCCACCGCCGGATCGATGGCGCGGCAGCGCTCGATCGCGGCGACCAGGGCGTTGGCCTCCGCGTCGGTGAAAGCCGGGCCGGTGGCGGAGTAGCTCAGCAAGTCGCGCAGTCTCGCCTCCGCCGCGTCTTCCTCGCTGCTGCCGGAAGTGACCGCAGCGGGGCGACGCAGCGTCAGCTCGCCAGGCGCCGGCCCCAGATCGAAAGCCGGCGCGCGCGGGCGGAGGCCGCCCGGCGAAGCTGGCGCAAGCACCGGCGCGAGATACGCGATCAGCGCCTCGTCGACCATGAAATCGACGACTTCGCGCGGTGTGTAGAAGCTGCCCGACTTGTTACGCGCGGTGGTCTTAGTGTCCTCGTTGTAGGAGGCGAGTAGGTTCTCGAACACTTTGCCCAGCAGTTCCGGGTCTAGCGCAGCCTCCTCCTCAAGCGGCGTATTCTCCTCGACGGTGAACTTGTAACTTTCGAACAGGTCGATCAGGCCGGGGGCGTCGCGGCGTGTCGCGCGGCCGTAATAGGCCGACAGATCGGCGTTCGCCTGGCCCCCGAAGAACAGGCGGTTGGGCAGGCGCGGCTGGCGCTCCGCCTCTTCCGAGAAGCCGTCGACTCGCAGCACACGGCCGCGCCGTTCTTGCGTGCCTCGGATCCATCGCGGATCGCCAGCCCTCATCTCGACGTCCAGGCAATCGAACAGTCCGCCATTCAGGAACGGTACGTGCGCGAATACGGCCAGGGCAGCCTCAGGGTCGGCGAACATCGCGCGCTGCCGCAGCTTGCTGTGGACGAGATAGGCCGTCGTCGCGCCTGAGCCGTCCCGCGGAAGCCAGCCGCGCTCGTCCATTTCGGTGTTGAGGCAGGCGAAGAACAGGTTCTGGAGGATGGCGAGGTAATAGTCGTGGCCCTCCGGGTGAAGGTGCGGCGGCTCTCTGAGCAGGCGGCTCAGCGCCTCGGCTTCGAACAGAGCTCCGGGGACGAGGTCCTTCTGCTTGACAAACCAGACGAACATCAGCCGGGTCAGAAGCCGGATGAGGGCGATCTGGCGCTCGCCGTCCGCATTGCCTTGACCCGGCGGGAAGTGGACAACGCCTTCGGCGCTGGCCCAGGCGAACCAGTCGGCCAGATCCTTGTAAAAGCGCTTGTTGAGCTCCGATGCCGACAGCACCGTCAGCCAAGCGTCGTAGAGGCTGCGGAAGTGGGTGGGCGCTGGCCGAAGCGACGACAGCGTCAGGTCGGCGAGGATGTCGAGATGCGCGCGGTGCGGCCGGGCGAGGTCGATATCCTTGACCAGGCTGATCCGCCCGCCGACCACGTCGCGCGTTTCGTCGCGGCGGTTGCGGCGACGGTCGATCACCGCCAGCGTCGCGCGGCCGTCGTAACGGAACAGCAGGATCGCCGGCATGGCGAAGCCGCGGTTCAGCCCGCGCGTGATCCCGACCAATTCGCGCCGCGTCCATGCGCGGTCGGAGAGGTCGAGCGCTAGGAAGACAAAACTGTCTATATCGCTGGTCCGGTAGGCCTCGGAGGTTGCGGGCGCGCTGCCCCGCGCCAATGCCGGCAACTCGTCCCCGGTCAGCTGGAACAGGACGTCGAGCGACCGCCAGGCGTCCGTGCCAGCGAAGGCCCCAAAGCGCAGTGCATCGACCCCGACCGCGCTGAGTAAGGCGGCGGGCGCTCCGCCGGTATCAAGGGTCTTGGGGCTGGAATAGCCGAGGGTGCGCAACAGGCTCCGCGCGCCCTGGACTAAATCGTCCGTCGCCAACGATGCCAAAGCAGCGCGAACCTGCGCTAGGCGTTCGGGCGTGTGTGTCATGCTGCACTCCCGTCGCCGGGCCGTACAACCAACCAGGTGATCAACTCGTAATCCGAATTCGGCCGCGCCTGAGCTTTGTCGTCTGCCAGCTTGCCGCCGCGCCCCATTGCCAGGCTCGCCGCCGCGCGCGCGGCGTAGGCACGGCCTATGTCTGCCACGGCGGCGGCGGCGAGTGCATCGTAACGCTCCATCGACACGCCGTATCGCGTTTCGGCATCGAACGCGTGGCATAGCGCCTCAAACGGTTCGGGCCGCCCTGCGCACAAAGATGCCATGGCGGTGAGCACCGATTTCGGCTGAGCAAAACCTTGCCGGACGCCGCCGCCGTCGCCGAGATAGACGAGATAGTATGGCTCCAGCGGGTTCACCATTGCCTCGGCCGGCGGCCCCTTCCGACGCAGGCAGAAGATCGCGCCGGGCTCAAGCGCGCCCGATGCGGTGACCGCCGGTGCGATGGCATGCAATCCGAGCGGCGCATCCCGGAGTGCATCGGCGTTCGCACCTGCGAACTTGAGGAGATCGGCCCGGAACTCGTCGAGCGAGAATTCGGCCAGCCCCACGCCCTCGCGCGCCTCCTCAAGGTCAAACACCTCGATCTGAAGCCTCCGCAGCTGCTCGTCGCGCCAATGGGCCTCACCGTCAGCCGCCTCGCGCGCTTCCGCCAGAAGATTGTCATCTCCGGTTGCCGACAGGTTGACCAGCGCCATTCGCGATTCCACGCGGTCTTTGAGGTTGAGGTATCGGTTGAGGTCGTCAGTCGGCCAGAAGTTGACCATGCTCACCGTTTCGGCTTGCGCGCCGATGCGGTCGATGCGCCCGAAGCGCTGAATCAACCGCACCGGGTTCCAGTGGATGTCGACGTTCACCAGCATGTCCGCGTCTTGCAGGTTCTGGCCCTCGGAAATGCAGTCGGTGGCGATCAGAAGGTCGATCTCTTCGACCGGCATGCCGCGCAAGGCGGCACGTTTCTTCGATCGCGGCGCGAAATTGGCGAGCACGTCCTGGAAACGAGCCCTGCCGATCGAGGCGGAGCTTCCATCGCCCGTCACAAGGCCGACATGCAAGCCCGCCGCCTGCGCGACCGGTCCAAGTTCGCGGTGCAGATAGCGCGCCGTATCGGTGTATGCCGTGAACAGGATCAGCTTGCGGTTCGCCGAACCGTCACGATTGCGTGTCGGAGTGGACGCCTTGTCGACAACCAGCCCTTTGATGCGCTCGAGTTTAGCGTCGCGCGCGGGTAGAACTGCCGCAGCCGCGGCGGCGAGCCCGGCCACGCGCCCACGATCCTGGCGGAGCGCCGCCTCCCAGGCGCCGACCTCCAGGTGGCGCAAGTCGTACTTCAGTCGACCGCCTACCTCGAATGCTGCTGCGAGGTCTTCGTCACCCTCAGCCTCGTCCGGCAGAAATGAACCGTCAGCGACCGAGGCTCCGTCCCGGTCCGCCGTGTACGCGGCGATCGTTGCCAAACGAGCGTCGATACGGTCCACCATGCGCTGCATCGTCAACCCGAATGAGTTGACCGAGCTCTCCAAGCGTTTGAGGAAGCCCACCTTCATCATCGCGATGAGGTATCGCTCGCGGTTCGCCTGGTCGAAGCCTGCGGTTTGCCGATCGCGTTCGTCGTAGCGCGCGCGGTGCTCGGGACGGACGAAGGCGAAGGGGTTGTACAAGGCGAGGTTGAGGCCGCTGATCGCCGCGTCGATGGCTTCGAAGGACGGGAACTCGTTCTCAAGGTCGATGCCTGGTGCGATCGACAAAGGCCGCTGGCGGACCGGGAACCGACCGATCGTTTCGAGAGCATCCGCGTAATGACGTTCGATGTGCCGCCGCGAGCGTGCTATCGACACGCCGTCAAGCAGGCTGTTGAAGGCTGGCGGCAGGGAAGCCATAAGCGCTGCTGCATCCCGCCCACCCGCTTTGATCCATGTCTTGAAGCGTTGCCGCGCCTGACCGATGAGTGCGGACAGGTTCGGTGCCCCCAGCGCCTGGAAAGCATCGGGACGATCCTTGGCAATGAGATCGAGCTGGGCTTTCAGGTCCGTCAGATCGTTGTTCACCGGCGTCGCTGAGAGCATGAGCACCCGTGTGGGGGCGCCACCCCTGATCACCTCGTCGAGAAGCTTTTGGTAGCGACCACCGGCTGCGTTCCGGAAGGCATGCGATTCGTCGATAACCACCAGGTCGAATCCAGCCCAGTTGATGCGCGACAAATCGGTGTCGCCGACGCGGCCCTCCTCGCGCCCAAGATCGGTGTGCGAAAGCACGGTGTAGGCAAGGCGATCTCGCCGAAGCGGGTTGAGTTCCGAGTTGTTTCCTGCTAGGTATTCTGTCCAGTTTTCGCGCAGTTTCTTGGGGCACAAGACCAGCACACGTTGGTTCCGCAGCTCGTGCCACTTTATCACCGCCAGCCCGGTGAGTGTCTTACCCAAGCCAACAGAGTCCGCAAGTATGCACCCGCCATAGCGGTTTAACTTGCTGAGAATTGCCCTCACTCCGTCCCGCTGGAACGCATAGAGCATCTGCCAAACGGCGGTCTCCGTAAAGGCGGAGGTGCCAAGCCGCTCTTCTTCGACGGACTGATCCGTGAGATATTCCTGGAACAGGTGATAAAGAGTCTTGTGGTAGATGAACTCAGGACTGTTGTGCGCGCCGAGCTGTTCGAGACGCTGAAGAACCTCGTCTTTTACGTCCATCGTCAGCGCTTCGTCGGCCCAGATCTCGTCAAACCAGACGAGCAGGTCGTGACGGTCTCGATCGCTGTCGACCACGAGGTTCAGCTCGATGTTCGGCCGCCGGGTAAAACCCAAACCCCTGACGGTGAAGTTCGAACTTCCAACGAGCGCATGCTCGCGGGCCCCGTCATGCACGTGAACCATCTTGCCGTGCATCAGCCCGGCTAGACGGATGGAGCGAACCTCTCCGCACCGGCGGATCCAGTCGGCGCACTGTCTTGCCGTGGCACGTTGACGAAGCTGCTCCGCGAGAGCGAGACCTTCTTCAGTCAGAGCAAAAGCGGGTGGAACAAGCGACTGAGCCTCGACGGTCGATAAGAACCTCGGTTCACCGAAGAGGAAACGCACAGCACCAGCTCTGTCCAATTCCTGTTTCAGACATCCGTATGCTGAGCTGGTGAAGTAGGCCGAAACGATGCTCAGCCGGCTGCCTTGAACGAGTCGATCCTTGATGAAGTCAGATGCCGAACCCCGCTCACGATTGTCTCGGATGCTTGTATTTGACCCCGGCACCAACACTCATCCCCGCTCGTCCATGTGCACAACTCGGAGCGGCGACCGCAGCAAGCCACAAGGCGGCTCGCAGCCGGCAACCTCACTCCACAAAGCCGCCTGCGCACGACCTGTCGCACATGGCTACGCGATTAGAACAGGCTTTTCGAGCGGGAACGAAGCGCAAGCTTGCTTGCCTCGACGGGCATAGGGAGCTCGCGGCGGACGCCAAGCGTCACCCGCTCCGCCAGCTATCAGTGGCCGTACGACTGGCGCGCGGAGTGCCTGAGAACTATTGAGGGATGATTCCGCCATTGCGGAAGCCGACCGTGTCGATAAATATCCGCTTCGCCAGCGTGGCGACAAAAGCTGCTTGTCGGCTATCGGGCCACAAGCGGACGAGTTCGCTCGGCTCCGGGGCGCGGTTGCCCAAAGGATGGGCCGTATTGTATCCCATTTCCCACACCCACCGCTTCACCACACAAAAACCCACAGTAACGCTTCCGAAACCCATTGACGTTTATCCTGAGCGCTGGCACAGATGGGATCCCATCCCGAGGGAAATGTAATGTATCGTGACGTCGCCTCTTCGAACGCCCCCCGCGCCGCCGGCGCGGCTGCGGGCGTTCGCCGCGGCTTCGGCATGATGATGACCATTATCACCATGACCACCCGGTTCCGGGGGGCGAGCGGCTGACGACGGTCTGACAAACCAAAGTTTCCCTGGACCCGCTCCCCTCATCCCGGAGCGGGTCTTTTTTTGACCCCGGCACGACCCATTCGAAAGCGAGCAAGGCGATGGAAAATTCAGTCGATCCGCAGAGCAGCCCGCAGGAGGGCCGCCAGCAGGAGAGTGGGCGCCTCTGCGTCCTCAAGTTCGGCAGCTCGGTCCTCGGCACCGAGGCCGATTATCCGGCGGTCGCGCTCGAAATCTACCGGCACGTCCGGGACGGGGAGAAAGTGGTGGCGGTCGTCTCCGCGCTCGACGGCCAGACCGATGCCTTGCTCGATCTGGCGGAGAGGGTCGGCGCCGGCGCGCCCGATGCGCTCGTCGCCCGGCTGGCGCGGGTCGGGGAGCTCCAGTCGGCGGCGCTGATGGCGCTGGCGCTGAGCCGGGTGGGCGTGCGGGCCTGCACGATGGATCCCGACGAGATGGGCCTGGTCGCCGAGGGCGATCCGCTCGATTCGAACCTCACCGGCCTCGATTCGGAAGCGGTCTGGGCGAAGCTCGCCGTCCATGACGCGGTGGTGGTGCCGGGCTTCACCGCCGGCCACGCGCAGCACGGGGTGGTCACGCTGGGCCGCGGCGGCACCGATCTCAGCGCCGTCTTCTTCGCCGCGCGGCTCGGCGCGCACCGGGTGCGGCTGATCAAGGACGTCGATGGCGTCTATGCCGAGGATCCGGCCCACAATCCCGGCGCCGAGCGCTTCTCGCAACTGAGCTATGCCGAAGCGGCGGAAGCGAGCAGCGGCCTGATCCAGCCCAAGGCGATCCGGGCCGCCGAGGCCGAGGACGTGCTGATCGAGGTCGCGGCATTGGGCTCGGCCGAATGCACGACCATCGCCCATCTGCCGGCCCGCCGGGCGCGGCCGCCCAAGCCCGAGCGGCTGCGCGTCGCCCTGCTCGGCTGCGGCGCGGTCGGCGGCGGCGTGCTCGCCCATCTGCGGTCCCGGCCCGATCTGTTCGAGCTCGGTCCGGTGCTGGTCCGCCGGCCGGAGCTTCACGACGAGGAGGCGTTGTTCACCGTCACCGGCGCCGAGGCTTTGGCCGGCAAGCCCGACCTGGTGGTCGAGGCTTTGGGCGGCGCCGACTTCCCGGCCGATCTGATGCGCTCGGCTTTGCGCTGGGGTGCGCAGGTCGTCACCGCCAACAAGGCGGCGGTGGCGAAACATTACGATTCGCTCCACGCCTGCGCCGATGCGGGCGGCGGCGGCCTCTATTACTCGGCGGCGGTCGGCGGCGGCGCGCCGATCCTCGAGACTTTGGCGCGGCTCGAAGGGGTGGTCGCGGTCGAAGGGGTGATGAACGGCACCTGCAATTATTTGCTGAGCCGGCTCGGCGAAGGCTGGTCGTTCGACGACGCCTTGGCCAAGGCGCAGGAGCTGGGCTTCGCCGAAGCCGATCCGAGCGCCGATGTCGACGGCCATGACGCCGCCGACAAGCTCTCGATCCTGGTCCGCGAAGCGTTCGGCGCGGCCCTGCTGCCGGAGCGGATCGCCAAGGCCTCGCTTCGCGACGTGGCGCCCGAGGCCTTGCGCGCGGCGGCGGCGCGCGGCGAGGTGCTGAAGCAGGTGGGCCGCTGCCGGCTGCTCGCCGATGGCAGCCTGTTCGCGGAGGTCGCCATCCTCCCGCTGCCGGCTGCGCATCCGCTCGCCCGCACCCGCAACGAGGAAAATTGCTTCCTCGTCACCGACTCCCAAGGCAGAGTGCATGAGATATTCGGCAAGGGAGCCGGCAGATGCCCGACCGCGAACGCGGTCTTCGCCGACGTGATGGACGCGCAGCGCGCGCTGCTCGGCCGCGCGCCGGACACGGCAGCCCGGCCGGCGCCGCTCAAGCTCCGCGCCTGAAGGCCGCGGCCATGGACCAGGCTTCCGCCAGCGCCCCCGCCAGCATCGGCAATGTCGGGGTCGGCTTCGACATTCTCGGCCAGGCGTTCGACGCCGTCCGCGACCGCGTCACCGCTTTCCGCGAGGAGGAGCCGGGCGTGCGTCTCGGCGCCGTTTCCGGCCTGGTGCGGACGCTGCCGGACCGGCCGGCCACCAACACCGCGCTCGCCGCCGGCCGGGCGGTGCTGCGCGCCTGCGGGGAGCCGTTCGGCGTGCGGCTTGCGATCGAGAAGGGCGTGCCGCTCGCGGCCGGCATGGGCGGCTCGGCGGCCTCCGCCGTCGCCGGCGCGGCGGCGGTCAATGCTCTGCTCGGCGAACCGTTCGAGACGGAGGAATTACTCGCCTTCGCGCTCGAGGGCGAGCGGGTCGCCTCCGATCCGCCCCATTGGGACAATGTGATGGCGAGCCTGCTCGGCGGCCTCGTCCTCGCCGCGCGCGAGGCGCCGCCTTTGCTGCGCGCGCTGCCCGCGCCGGAGGGAATCGTCGCGATCCTCCTCCATCCGGCGGTCAAGGTCGAGACGCGGATGGCGCGCGGGATCCTGAAGAGCGAGGTGCCGATGGCGCTCGCGGTCGAGCATAGCCGCCGCGTCGCCGCCTTCGTCGCCGGCTGCGCGACCGGCGACCGCGTCCTGATCCGCGCCGGGCTCGAGGACGTGCTGGTCGAGCCGCAGCGCGCGCATCTGCTGCCGGTCCTGCCGGTGGTGCAGCGCGCGGCCGCCGGCGCGGGCGCGCTCGGCTGCTCCTTTTCGGGCTCCGGCCCTTCGGTCTTCGCCTGGGCGGCCGCCGAGGATGCCGACCGGGTCGAGGATGCCATGTCCTGGGCCTTCGTCGAGGCGGGAATCGCCGCGCGCGCCTATCGCGCGCCGGTCGCGTCCGGAGGCGTGCGGGTCGAGCGGGTCAGCGAGGAAGTCGCCTGATGCGCTTCGTCAGCACCCGGGGCGGTGCCCCGGCGGTGGGCCTCACGCAAGCGATCCGCAACGGCGCCGCGCCCGACGGCGGGCTGTATGTGGCGGAGGGCATGCAAGCTCCCTCTCACCGGCGGGGAGAGGGTTGGGGTGAGGGGGAGCGAGCGCAGCGAGCGTCGATCGTTGGAGATTACTCGCCACCGCCGAGCCCCCTCACCCAACCCTCTCCCCCCCGGGGAGAGGGCTTTGAAGCTGACGGCGCGCTCGATCCCGACCAGCCGCTCGCCGCATTCGCCGCTGCCTTCCTCGCGCCCTTCTTCGGCGGCGATCCTCTGGAAGGGGAACTGCCCGCCATCTGCCGTGAGGCGTTCGATTTTCCGGTGCCTTTGGTGACGCCGGACCCTGCCCGGCCGGGCCTGCGCGCGCTGGAGCTGTTCCATGGTCCGACCGGCGCGTTCAAGGATTTCGGGGCGCGCTTCCTGCTCGCCTGCTTCGATCGGATCGGCGACCCGGCCGATCCCTTGACCGTGCTCGCCGCCACCTCCGGCGACACCGGCGGCGCGGTCGGCTGCGCGGCCGAGGGGAGGGCGGCGGTCCGCGCGGTCATCCTCTATCCGAAGGGCCGGGTGTCGCCCTTCCAGGAGCTGCAGCTCACCTGCTGGGGGGCGCCGGTGCGGGCGCTCGAGGTCGAGGGCGATTTCGACGATTGCCAGCGCCTCGCCAAGGCGGCCTTTGCGGACAGGGCCCTGAGCGCGGCGCACAACCTCACCTCGGCCAATTCGATCAATATCGGCCGGCTGCTGCCCCAGGCCGCCTATCTCGCTCATGCCGCGGCGCGGCTCTTCGCCGAGACGGGGGTGAGGCCGGGCCTGATCGTCCCGACCGGCAATCTCGGCCACGGCTTCGCCGCGCTCACCGCCCGCGCGCTCGGGGCGCCGCTCGGACCGATCCTGCTCGTCACCAATGCCAATCGCGCCTTGCGGGACTGGCAGCGGAGCGGGATCTACGCGCCGCGGCCGGCGGTCGCCACCATCGCCAATGCAATGGACGTCGGCGCGCCGAGCAATTTCGAGCGGCTGGCGGCGCTGCCGCCGGCGCTGCGCGAGGCGCGGGTCGAGCTGGTCGACGACGATTCGATCCGCGCCCGCATCCGCGCCGACTATCAGGCGAGCGGCTATATCTGGTGCCCGCATTCCGCCACCGCCGCGGAAGCCTATGCGCGGCTTCCCGAGGAGGAGCGCCGGGCGCGTCCCTGGATCGCCGCCGCCACTGCCCATCCGTTCAAGTTCGCCGAGACGATCGAACCGCTGATCGGTGTGAAGATCGACCCGCCGCCGGCGCTGAAGGCGATCCTTGGGCGGAGTGCGCGCAAGGCCTCCATCGAGCCTCGCCTCGACGCGCTCGCGGCCGCTCTCGAGGTCGAACCTCTTCCCGCGTAGCGGCATCAACGGCTGCTGATTGTTCGCGCAGAGACGCAGAGACGCAGAGAAGAAAAGATAGATGCGGCTTCGCCGCGAAGACGGGGAAACCGCCGCCTCTCTGCGCCTCTGCGCCTCTGCGCGAACCAAATCTCTAGCCGCGTAGCGGCATCGGCCGCTGCTGATGGTTCACGCGAAGGCGCGAAGGCGCGAAGAAGAAAGCGGGAAAGCGGCTTCGCCGCGACGGCGCCTCAGGACACGCACTCTTCGCGCCTTCGCGCCTTCGCGTGAACCAAATACGGCCTTATACGCCGCTGGTCACCGCGCCGTGCGACGCCGAACCAACGAGCTTGGCGTATTTGGCATAGGCGCCGGTCGCTTCGGGCGAGGGCGTCCACGGCTGGGCCTCCCGCGCCGACAGGTCCGCGTCGGTCGCGATCACGCGCGCTTCGACGTCGATGCGGATGCGGTCGCCCGTCTTCAGCAACGCGATGGGGCCGCCGCAGGCGGCTTCGGGGGTGATGTGGCCGACCATGAAGCCGTAAGTGGCGCCAGAGAAGCGGCCGTCGGTGACCAGGGCGACGCTGTCGCCGAGGCCGCGGCCCTGGATGGCGGCGGTGATGGCGAGCATCTCGCGCATCCCCGGGCCGCCGACCGGCCCTTCGCCGCGGATGACGACGATGTCGCCCGCCGCGATCCCGTCATGGGTGAGCGCCTCGAAACAGGCCTCCTCGCCGTCGAATACCTTGGCCGGCCCTTCGAACAGCAATTTGCCGTGGCCGGCGAGCTTCACCACGCCGCCTTCGGGGGCGATATTGCCGTAGAGGATGCCGAAGCCGCCGCGCTCCTTGATCGGCCGGTCGGCGGCGACGATCACCTCCTGGCCCGGCGTCTCGGCCGCGTCGGCGAAATAGGAGAAGAGCGAGCGGCCGGTGATTGTCGGCGCGTCGGTGATGAAGCCGCCCTCCATCAGCCGCCGGCCGAGCAAGGGGGTGCCGCCCGCCGCGCTCATGTCGGGCGCCATGAACCGGCCGCCCGGCTTCAGATCGGCGATGACCGGCGTCTGCCGCGACACTTCGTCGAACAGGTCGATGTTGAAGACGTCCTCGCCGATGCCGGCCTCGCGGGCAATGGCGAGGAGATGGAGGACGAGGTTGGTCGAGCCGGCGGTCGCCGTCCCGGCCACCGTCGCGTTGCGCAGGCTTGCCGGCGTGATCAGGCTGCGGGGGTTGCGGCCGGTCTTCACCGCCTCAACCGTTGCCCAGCCGGCCTTATAGGCGGCGGCGGGCTTGTCGGGATGGACGGCGGGGATGTCGTTGAGGCCCATCGGCGACAGGCCGAGGAAGGTCATCGCCAGCGCCATCGTATTGGCGGTGAACTGGCCGCCGCAGGCGCCGGCGCCGGGGCAGGCGCCTTGCTCGACCGCCTTCAGCTGGGCATCGTCGATCGTGCCGGCGCTGTGCGCGCCGACCGCTTCGAACACGTCCTGGATGGTGATCGCCTTGTCGCCGACGCGGCCCGGCATGATCGAGCCGCCGTAGAGGATCACGCTCGGCAGATCGAGCCGCGCCGCCGCCATCGCCGCGGCGGGGATGGTCTTGTCGCAGCCGACCAGGAACAGCACGCCGTCCAGCGAATGGCCGCGCACGGCGAGCTCGGCGGAATCGGCGATCAGCTCGCGGCTCATCAGCGAGGCGCGCATGCCGCGCGTGCCCATGGCGATGCCGTCGGTGACGACGAT
>JAQGLF010000191.1 GCA_028293025.1 Alphaproteobacteria bacterium | reverse complement strand
GGAGCGGCCGCGCGGCCGGCGGATCGGGCTACTGACCGGCCGATGATTTCCCGCATCTTCATCGATCGTCCGATCTTCGCCTGGGTGATCGCCATCGTGATCATGCTCGGCGGCATCGGCGGCATCTTGTCGCTGCCGGTCGAGCAATATCCCGACATCGCCCCGCCCTCGGTCAACATCCGCGCCAATTATCCGGGCGCCTCGGCGGAGACGGTCGAGAGCAGCGTCACCCAGGTGATCGAGCAGCAGCTCACCGGCCTCAGCGGCCTGCTCTATTTTTCGGCCAATTCGAGCTCGAGCGGCAGCGTCGGCATCACCGCCACCTTCGACAAGGGGGTCGATCCGGACATCGCCCAGGTCCAGGTGCAGAACAAGGTCCAGCAGGCCCTTCCCCGGCTGCCGCAGCAGGTCCAGCAGCAGGGCCTCGTCGTCACCAAGTCCAACCAGGACTTCCTGATGGTGGTGTCGGTCTACGACGCGACCGACAGCATCAGCTCGGCCGACGTCTCCGACTATCTCGTCTCGAACCTCCAGGATCCGCTCGGCCGCGTCCAGGGCGTCGGCGACATCAACGTCTTCGGCGCCCAATATGCGATGCGGATCTGGCTCGATCCCTACAAGCTCTCCGGCTTCTCGCTGATCCCGCGCGACGTCATCCAGGCGATCCAGGCCCAGAACACCCAGGTCGCCGCCGGCCAGATCGGCGGCCAGCCGGCGCCGACGACACAGATGCTGAACGCGACCGTCACCGCCCGCTCGCGCCTGTCGACGCCCGACCAGTTCCGCCACATCATCCTCAAGACCCAGCCCGACGGATCGCAGGTGCTGCTCCAGGACGTGGCGCGGGTCGAGCTCGGCAGCGAAAGCTACGGCGCGATGAGCCGCCTCAACGGCCATCCGGGCGCCGGCATCGCCATCCAGCTCGCCCCGGGCGCCGACGCGCTCAAGACCGCGAAGCTGGTCCGCGCCGAGGTCGACGCGCAGGCGAAATCCTTCCCCCCCAGCTTCCGCTACGCCTATCCCAATGACAGCACCCTGTTCATCAAGCTGTCGATCCGGGAGGTGGTGAAGACCCTGATCGAGGCGATCATCCTCGTCGTCATCGTCATGTTCGTCTTCCTGCAGAGCTGGCGGGCGACGCTGATCCCTGCGATCGCGGTCCCGGTCGTGCTGCTCGGCACGTTCGGAATCCTCACCGTTGCCGGCTTCTCGATCAACACCCTCACCCTGTTCGGCCTCGTCCTCTCGATCGGCCTGCTCGTCGACGACGCGATCGTCGTCGTCGAGAATGTCGAGCGGCTGATGGACGAGGAGGGCTTGAGCCCCCACGACGCCACGGTGAAGTCGATGGGCGAGATCCAGATGGCGTTGATCGCCATCGCCCTCGTCCTCTCCGCCGTCTTCCTGCCCATGGCCTTTTTCGGCGGCTCGACCGGGGTCATCTACCGCCAGTTCTCGATCACCATCGTCTCCTCGATGGTGCTGTCGGTGATCGTGGCGCTGGTCCTCTCCCCGGCCCTGACCGCAACCCTGCTGAAGCCGCCGGCGCGGGATCGGGAGGATTCGAGGCGTCGCGGACCCGCCGCCGGCGTCGGCGCCTGGTTCCGCCGGCTCGGCGAAGGGTTCAACGCCCGCTACGCCGGCGCCCTCGTCCGCTATCGCCGCGGCGTCGCCTGGACGATCGAGCGGCGCTGGCCGATGATGGCCGGCTATGCCGTGCTCGCGGTCATGCTCGGATTCCTTTTCTTCCGCCTGCCGACCAGCTTCCTTCCCACCGAGGATCAGGGCTTCGCCCAGATCCAGTTCACCCTGCCGCCCGGCGCCACCCAGACCCGGACGCTGGAGGCCGCCAAGGCGATCGAGCGTTATTTCCTCGGACGCGAGAAGAAGAATATCGGCGCGATGTTCACCGTCGTCGGCGGCAACCAGGCGGGATCGGGCCAGAATGCCGGCCGGGGCTTCCTGTCGCTGGCGCCCTGGGACGAGCGCAAGGGAAACGAGAACAACGCCCAGACGATCACCCAGCGCGCCACCCGCTCGCTCGGCGGCCAGCTTCGCGACGTCCAGTTCTTCGCGCTGAACCCGCCGCCGGTGCGCGGCCTCGGCCAGTCGACCGGCTTCACCATGGAGCTGCTCAACACCGGCTCCCTTTCCCGCCAGGATTTCAAGGCGGCGCGCGACCGCATCTATGCCGCCGCCAATCGCGACCCCCTCCTCTCCTCCGTGCGCCTCAGCACGCTCGAGGACAATCCGACGCTCGACGTCAACGAGGACCAGGCCAAGATCGGCGCGCTCGGCATCGCCCAGGCGGACGTCGATTCCACCCTCAGCGCCGCCTGGGGCGGCAATTACGTCAACGACTTCATCGACCGCGGCCGGGTGAAGCGAGTCTACGTCCAGGGCGACGCGCCCTATCGCAGCCGGCCGGAGGATCTCGGCAGCTGGTTCGTGCGCACCGGGACGGGCACGATGGCGCCCTTCTCCGCCTTCGCCAGCACCAGCTGGGGCCAGGCGCCCTCGACGCTCAGCCGTTACAACGGCGTGCCCTCCTATGAATTCCAGGGCCAGGCGGCCGAGGGCAAGAGCTCGGGCGATGCGATGACGCGGATCGCCGCTCTGGCGGGCCAGGAGCAGGGCGTCTCGGTCGACTGGAGCGGCCTTTCCTACCAGGAGCGCTTGTCGGGCGGCCAGGCGCCCTATCTCTATGCCTTGTCGCTGCTCGTCGTCTTCCTCTGCCTCGCCGCCCTCTACGAAAGCTGGTCGATCCCGTTTTCGGTGCTGCTCGTCATCCCGCTGGGCCTGCTCGGCGCGGCTTTGGCGGTGTCGTTGCGCGGGCTCGAGAACGACGTCTATTTCCAGGTCGGGCTGCTGACGACGATGGGGCTGTCCGCCAAGAACGCGATCCTCATCGTCGAATTCGCGGAGCAGGCCGAGCGGCGCGGGATGGACCTCGTCGAATCCGCCCTCGAAGCGGCGCGCCTGCGCCTGCGGCCGATCCTGATGACCAGTCTCGCCTTCATCTTCGGCGTGCTGCCGCTCGCCATCTCGACCGGCGCCGGCGCCAGGAGCCGCGTCGCCATCGGCACCGCGGTTATGGGCGGCATGATCACCGCGACGATCCTCGCCATTTTCTTCGTGCCGCTCTTCTTCGTCCTGGTGCGCCGCCTGTTCCGCGGCCGCCATCGCCGCGACCCCGCCCCGGACGCCGCGCCGTCGGAGGTGCCCGTCTGATGCGGAAAACCGCTCTCCCGCTGCTGCTCGCGGCGTCGCTCGCCGGCTGCAGCCTCGAGCCGCATTACCAGCGGCCGGAGCCGCCGGTGCCGCCGAGCTGGCCGGTCGGCGACGCCTATCTCCGCCGGAGCGAGGCGGCGCTGCCGAGCGTCAGCTATCGCGACATCTTCCGCGATCCGAAGCTCCGGACGCTGATCGAACAGGCCCTGGTCAACAATCGCGACCTCCGGATCGCCGCCGCCAATATCGCCTCGGCCCAGGCGCAATACAGAATCCAGCACGCCCAGCTCTTCCCGCAGGTCGGCGCCAGCGCGAATGCGGGGATCAGCGGCGCGCATCGCAGCCCCGGCACGGCCATCGTCGGCACCGGCACGGGCGGCACCGGAACCGGCGGCACCGGCAGCGGCGGCTCGGGAGGAACCGGGGGAACCGGGAGCACGACGGGCGTCACCGTCATCACCACCCCCGGCGGCTTCGGAACCAGCCAGAATTACAGCGTCGACGTCGGCGTGACATCGTTCGAGCTCGACCTGTTCGGCCGCGTCCGCAGCCTCAGCCATTCGGCGCTCGACCAGTATTTCGCGACGGAAGCCGCAGCGCGCGCGACCCGATTGTCGCTGGTCGGCGAGATCGCGACCACCTATTTCACGCTGGCGGCGGACAACAGCCTGCTCGCCGTCGCCCAAGCGACGGCGGCCAACGCCCAGCGCGCGGTGACCCTCACCAATGCGCGGCTGGTCGGCGGCGTCTCCTCGCGTATCGATCTTCGCGACGCGCAGACCGTGCTCGACCAGGCGCGCAGCGACGTCGCCAGCCAGACCACCCTGGCCGCGCAGGACCGCAACGCACTGCAATTGCTGGTCGGCGCTCCGATCTCGGACGACCTCGTCCCGGCATCGATCGACAGCGCCAACACTTTGGTGTCCGAGCTGCCCGCCGGCCTCAGCTCGGCCGTCCTGCTCAGGCGGCCCGACGTCGTCGAGGCCGAATATCAGCTGCGCGCGGCCAATGCGCGGATCGGCGCCGCGCGCGCCGCCTTCTTCCCGTCGATCAGCCTCACCGGCCTGCTCGGCCTTGCCAGCAGCACCCTCACCGGCCTGTTCTCCGCCAATGCATTCAACTTCCGCGCGGGCGCCAATGCCTCGGTGCCGATCTTCGACGGCGGCGCCAATCGCGGCAATCTTGCCTTCGCGCGCGCCCAGCGGGAGTTGTTCCTCGCCCAATATGAGCGGGCGATCCAGACCGCCTTTCGCGAAGTGGCCGACGCGCTTGCCCGTCGCGGCACGATCGAGGCCCAGGTGGCGGCGCAAAGCGATTTCGTCGCCCATGCGCTCGATGCCTACAATCTCGAGCAGGAACGATACCGGATCGGCATCGACGAGTTCCTCAACACCCTGGTCGCGCAGCGCACTCTATATTCCTCGCAACAGTCGCTGATCCGCACGCGCCTGGCGCGCGCGACGAACCTCGCCGATCTGTATCGGACGCTCGGCGGCGACGCCCTGATCGAGGCGGGCGCCGGCCCGAACCAGCCGCCGACGCCGCTTTCACCCCCGCAGTAGAGGCGGCCGCCAGGCGAGCGAGGCCGCGGCAGCTTGCCCATGATGGCCGCGCGGCGCTGGAACTGCCGGCAAGGTGCGCCGCGAGAGCAGGCCTAATTGCGCCTCAATCGAATATCTCCATGATCCGCTTGATCTATTTACTTCCGAAATGGTGCTAAATAGGCCGTTAGTTCTCTTTCGCTTTGTTGCCTTAGACTCGACCCGTCCATTCCAGTATATTCGCGAGTCGCTAGAGTCGCGAAGAAGGCATTTCCTTCTTCTGCCAGACCTGTTCGAAACATGGATTTCGGCTGGGCGTGACTGCTCATGCCATTGATTTTGTTCGACTGTGACCGGAGGGAGTGAAGAGATGGCCAAAGCACCGAAAGAGATCAAAGAGCTGAAGATCGAAAAGATCGAGAGCAAGGAACATAAGGACTTCAAGTTCGAGAAGGTCGAAAAGAACGAAGCCAAGGAGCATAAGGATCACAAGATCGAGAAGCTCGAGAAGAACGAGTTCAAGGAGCATAAGGACGCCAAGATCGAGAAGCTCGAGAAGAACGAGGCCAAGGAGCATAAGGACCATAAGAACGAGAAGATCGAGCATAAGGAATTCGCCAAGGACCTCGGCAAGATCGAGCATAAGGAGCTCCAGGAGGTCGACAAGCGGCTGGGCAAGGAGAAGGACGGCAAGGAGCTGGTCGAAGGGAATCCCGGCGACCTCGGCGATCCGGCGATCCACCAGGGCGTCGGCGCGGCCGGCCAAGGCACTGCAGCGCATTTCATCGATCCCGAGAAGCGGCCGGACCTGAGCGGGGGCGCGCTTTCGGGCGAAGAAGATCGCGGCTGACCGGCCGCCTCCGGGGGCGGCGGCGCCGGGTTCGCAGAGGATCCTGATCCTGTGCGAACCCGGCGACGTCTCCGCCCTATGGGCGGCGGACGAGCTCCGGCAACGTGGGCATGACGCGGAGATCCTGTTCGGCTCCGCGCTCGGCGCCGCAATCCGCTGGGAGCATCGGGTGGACGCGCATTCGGCGGAGGTGAGCATCACCCTCGGCGACGGCCGTATCCTGTCGAGCGCGGCGCCGGTGCCGATCCTGAACCGGCTCTCCTTCGTGCCGACGGCGGAGCTGCGGGCCACGGCCGGCGCCGATTACGGCTATGCCGTCCAGGAGCTTTACGCCTTGTACCTCAGCTGGCTGCATGCCTGGCCGGCCGCCGTCGTCAATCGTCCCTCGCCGCAGGGGCTCGCCGGAAGCTATCGACACCCCTCGCAATGGGCATTGCTGGCCGCGCGCGCGGGGCTTCCCGCGCTGCCGTGGGAGCAGAGCAGCGCCGACACGCCGGAGAGCGCGTGGATGGCGCCGCCGGGCGAAGCGATCGCCTATGCGGTCGCCGGCGAGGCCGTCCTGCCCCCGGTGCTGGCGGGCGACCTGGCCGGGCCCTGCCTGGCGCTCGCGGCGCTCGCCGGCACCGCCTTGCTCGGCATCGCCTTCGTCCGCGACGGCGAAGGCTGGCTGATGAGCGGCGCGATGCCCGTCCCCGATCTGATGCTCGGGGGGGCGCCGCTGGCGGACGCCCTCGCCCGGGCTTTGTCATGATCCTGCTCTGCGGCATCCGCAGCGAATCGCCGCTGGCGATGGTCGCGCAGGCGCTGGCGGCGCTGAAGCAGCCCTTTCGCATGTTCCACCAGCGCGACGTCGCCTCCTGCCGCATCCAGTGGCGGGTCGCGGGCGGCGCGGTGACCGGGATGCTTTCCCTCGGCGACGAGGAGATTGACCTGGCGAAGGTGGAAGGAGTCTACATGCGGCTGATGGACGACCAGCTGCTGCCGGAGCTGGACGGCCTCGACGATGCGGACCCCGCCCGCCGTCATGCCCGCGGCTTCCACGAGGCGCTGCTGCGCTGGAGCGAGGTCGCGCCGGCCCGGGTGGTCAACCGCGCCGAGCCGCAGGGCTCGAACGGCTCCAAGCCGTTCCAGGCGCAGCTGATCGCCGCCCACGGCTTCGCGCCGCCGCCGACCCTGATCACCAACGATCCGGAAGCGGTGCTCGCCTTCCGCAAGGAGCATGGCCGGATCATCTACAAGTCGATGAGCGGCATCCGCTCGATCGTCGCCTCGCTCGAGGAGGAGGATCTCGAGCGGCTTGAGCGGATCCGCTGGTGCCCGGTCCAGTTCCAGAAGGCGATCGACGGCACCAACATCCGCGTCCACGTAATCGGCAAGGAGGTGCATGCGACCGAGATCGTCAGCACCCATATCGACTATCGCTACGCCAAGCGGCATGGCGGCGAAACGACGCTCAGCGCCCTCACCCTCCCCCGTGCGCTGCGGGCGCGCTGCGTGTCGCTGGCCAGGGCGCTCGGCCTCGATTTCGCCGGCATCGACCTGATGCGGACCGCGGCGGACGAATATTATTGCTTCGAGGTCAATCCGCAGCCGGCTTTCTCCTATTTCGAGGCGAATACCGGCCAGCCGATCGCGCGCGCCGTCGCCCGCCATCTCGCCGGCCTGCCGCAAGGGCGCTGAGGCGGGAGTCCCTGTCGCCGCGTCGCCGGCGCGAAAATCCGGCATCCACTTTTCGCGTGACGCTTGGTCAGTCTTCCAGCGACACCCAGGTCGGGGCGTGGTCGGAGGCTTTCTCGCGGCCGCGATAATCCTTGTCGACGCCGGCATCGAGCAGCCGGTCGGCCGCCTGCGGACTCAGCAGCAGATGGTCGATGCGGAAGCCCGCGTCGCGCTGCCAGCAGCCGGCCGTATAGTCCCAGAAGGTGTAGACGGCGCCTTCCGGATGACGGGCGCGGATCGCGTCGGTCCAGCCCAAATGGAGGATGGTCCGGAACGCGGCGCGGCTTTCCGGCTGCATCAGGGCGTCATGCTGCATGGCGCGGACCGAGAAGACGTCGTCATGGCTGTCGGTCGGGATGACGTTCCAGTCGCCGGCGAGCACGGCCGGTTTTTCCTCGGCGAGCAGCTCCATCGCATGGGCGCGGAGGCGATCCATCCAGGCGAGCTTGTAGGCGAATTTCTCGGTGCCGACCGGATTCCCGTTGGGAAGATAGAGCGAGCCGACGATGATTCCGTCGAGCGCGCCCTCGATATAGCGGCTGTGGCTGTCGTCGGGATCGCCCGGCAGGCCGACGCGGCGGAGGCTGAGGTCGCGGCCCTGCGGCGCCAGCAAAGCGACGCCGTTAAAGCCCTTCTGCCCGTGCCAATGGCCGTCATAGCCGGCGGCGCGCAGGTCATCGATCGGGAAGACCTCGTCGGCGCATTTGATCTCCTGCAGGCAGAGCAGGTCCGGCTTCTGCTCCTCGAGATATTCGACCAGCCGCGGCAGCCGCGCCCGGATGCCGTTCAGATTGTAGGTGACGATCTTCATTCCGCTTCAGTAATCCGGCGAAGGCCGGGGTCCAGCGGAAATGCGCTAGTGTGCTGAATTGAAGTTCGCCCTGTTATCGGATCGCGCTCGGAGCGAACTTCAAATTCAAAAAGCACGCTAGATTCATTGGTTTGCTAGTGTGGCTGAAGATTCGGAAATTCGCTCCGAGCCCTCCATCCGATCAGGCGAATTTCCAAATCGCCACACTAGACGCTGAAGCTGCTTCCGCAGCCGCAGCCGGACTGGGCGTTGGGATTGGTGACCTGGAAGCTGGCGCCGCCGAGATTGTCGACGAAATCGACCGCGCCGCCCTTGACCAGATCGTTGGTCATCGGATCGACGACGAGGGTGACGCCGCCTTCGCTAGCGACGAGATCGTCCGCCTCGACGTCCTCGGCGAGGCCGAAGCGGTAGCTGAAGCCGGCGCAGCCGCCGCCTTCGACCGAGAGGCGCAGGATCGGCTTCCTGCCCTGCCGCTCGGCGATCCAGGCGACGCGCGCCGCGGCGGCCGGGGTCAGGGCGATATCGGGCGCTTCGCTCATGAGAGGGAGATAGGGACGCGCCGCCGGAGCGGCAAGCTCAGGATATTTGTGGCCGCATCGCTATTGCGAAAAGCCGGTACCCACCTTTTCGCGCGACGCCGGCTCAGCCTTTCGTCCGGTAGCCGCAGATGATGCCGAACAGGAAGGCCATGAACAGGCCGAGCTGGACGTGACCGTCATAATCGGCCCAGCCGAGCATCCGTCCGCCGAAGGCGAACAGGCCGATGAACATGATCAACGCCAGCCCAGTCATCGGGCATCTCCCAAAATCACGGCCCGATCATCGCCGCGAAGGGTTAACGCCTCGTAAACGCTTGTCGCCGGAAGCGCCTTTGTCCATAGGGCGGGCACCCTCCCCGGCCAGGCGAGCGCCCATGAAGACCCGAGTCTACGTCACCTTGAAGAAGGGGGTTCTCGACCCGCAGGGCAAGGCGATCCACCATGCGCTAGAAGGCCTCGGCTTTGCCGGCGTCAACGAGGTGCGCGCCGGCAAGCTGATCGAGCTGGACCTCGATCCGGGCGTCGGCGAGGCCGAGGTCGAGGCGATGTGCCGCAAGCTCCTCGCCAATATCGTGATCGAGAATTTCCGCATCGAGCGCGAGGCGCCGACGGAGGAGGGCGCGTGAAGAGCGCCGTCATCGTCTTTCCCGGCTCGAACTGCGACCGCGACATGGCGGTCGTGCTCGAGCAGGTGAGCGGCCGCAAGCCGTTGATGGTCTGGCACCGCGAGGCCGAGCTGCCCGACAGCCTCGATCTCGTCGCCGTCCCGGGCGGCTTCTCCTATGGCGACTATCTCCGCTCCGGCGCCATGGCCGCGCGCTCGCCGGTGATGCGCGCCGTGGTCGAGGCGGCCGGCCGCGGCGTCTCGATCCTCGGTGTCTGCAACGGCTTCCAGATCCTGACCGAGGCGGGCCTCCTCCCCGGCGCGCTGATGCGCAATGCCGGGCTCCACTTCGTCTGCCGGGACGTGCCGCTGAGGGTCGAGAACAGCCAGACGGCCTTCACCTGCCGCTACGATGCGGGGGAGGAGATCCTGATCCCGGTCGCCCATCATGACGGCAATTATCAGGCCGATCCCGACACGCTCGACCGGCTCGAGGGCGAAGGCCGGATCGCCTTCCGCTATGCCGGCGCGTGCAACGGCTCGGCCCGCGACATCGCCGGCATCGTCGGCGAGGCCGGCAACGTGCTCGGCATGATGCCCCATCCCGAACGGATGGTCGAGCCGGCCCATGGCGGCGCCGACGGCCGGCGGCTGTTCGAAGGCCTGCTGGAGGCGATCGGCTAGGCCCGCACGTGCCGAAACCGGGCAGCGCGAAAGCCCGCCCAGGCGGCAATCGCGAGCACGATCAGCACGAACAGGCTGTGGCCGGCGAGATTGCCGCTGCCGTGCATGGAGCGGTCGATGAAATAGCCGAACCAGGCATAGCAAAGCAGGCCGCCCGCCGCGGCGGCGAAGGTCTGGACCGCGCCCCATAAACGATCGCGGACGGCCCAGGCGAAGAAGACGCAGAGGGCTGCTGCGACGGCGGCATCGGCCGCGGCGGTCAGCGGCCAGGGCCAATGCGACCGGCCGAGCGCGTAGCTGCACAGGAAAGCGGAGCCGGCGGCGAAGCAGCTCGCGCCGATGATCAGGGGCCGGATCGGCGACTTCGCTCCGGTCGTGGGTCCGGGGCGGAGGATGAAGGCGCCGACGGCAAGCGCGGCGATGAGGGCAGCGCACAATGCGAGCTGCACCGACGACGCGCGGAAAGCGGTCTGGCCGAGCGAGAAATGCGACACCGCGAACATCCCCGCCGCGAACAAAAGGGCGAAGAGGCCGAGGCCGATCGCGCCTAGCCAGGGCTCGGACCGCCGCTCCGGGAACAGGGCCTCGGCGAGGCCGATCGGCACCGCGAGGCTCCAGATCACGTGGATGCCGATCACGTAGATCGCCCAGGGCGGCGACGTGCCCAGAGCCGGCACGAAGCCGCAATCGAGCAGACGCAGATGCAGGTAATTCGGGTTGAACAGGGATTGGGTGAGCAGCCCTTCTTCCATGATCGCGTAAGCGAGCGCGAGCAGCAGGAAGCTCGGCCAGCCCCGGCGGACACGGCGCACCGCCTCCCGGATCAAGACGGCGCCGCCGCCGTAGAGCGGCGCGAGCGCGACCAGGGCGCCGATCTGGCCCCAGCTCAAATCCCCGAGCAGATATTCCGCGACGAGCGGCGCGAGGATGAGCAGGACCAAAGGCGGCGCGATGCGCCCGAGCATGTTCATCGAGCCCCCTTCCGGCTTAGACTTTCGCCCGAAAAGGCGTGAAGTCGGTGCCGGTATCGTAGACGTCGATCCCCTCGCGCCGCTTCAGGAAGCCGACAACGGCATAGGTGGCGGGGGTGAGCAAAGCCTCCCAGCCCACCTTCAGCGCCCATTGGGTGAGAAGCACGATCAGCAGGGTGCGATTGTCCCACAGCCCGTAGAAAGCGAGCGGGTAGAAGATCAGGCTGTCGACCGCCTGGCCAACGATCGTCGAGCCGATCGTGCGGGTCCAGAGATGGCGGCCGCGGGTCAGGATCTTCATCCTGGCGAGGACGTAGCTGTTGGCGAACTCGCCCGCCCAGAAGGCGCAGATCGAGGCCATGACGATGCGCGGCACCTGGCCGAACACCGCCTCATAGGCTTCCTGGCCGTGCCAGGTCGCGGCCGGCGGCAAGGCGACGACGACGAAGCTCATCAGGGCCATGAACAGCATCGCCGCGAAGCCCGCCCAGATGCAGCGCCGGGCGCGGGCATAGCCGTAGACTTCGGTCAGCACGTCGCCGAGCACGTAGGAGATTGGGAAGAAGAGGATGCCGGCGCCGAACGGCCAGGGGCCGATGCCGGGCAGGTCGATCACCGCCACCTTGCCCGCGCCGATCACGTTCGAGAGCAGGAGGATGGTGACGAACGCCGCCATCACGAAGTCGAAATAGCGCAAATGCGCGCCCGCCAGCGCGGCGGCGTCGACCGGTTTCGGTGGCTCCTCCCCCTCCATACGACTGGCCTAGCCGAGGCGGCGGCGCGGGGAAAGGCCGCGCCGCCAGCTGTTCCGCTCGCGCCCAAAGCGGGCTAGAGCCGCTACGGGCGCCCGTAGCTCAGTTGGACAGAGCACGAGCCTTCTAAGCTTGGGGTCGCAGGTTCGAATCCTGCCGGGCGCGCCAGCGATTTCAATGACTTGGCAGGTTTCTTGGTCTCTCCGATAGGGCCGAAATAGCGCCCACATTTCCGCGGCTTGCAGGCGCTGTCCTGACCGCTTGGGACCAGGAGACTATCTATCCGCACCGCCGAGGCGCTTTGAGGCGCAGAATCTCCGCCTGCCAAAAGTGTCCCCAAAGCCATGAAGGGCAGCTAAGCCCGTCGCCGTAACTGGCATCAGCGTCGCGTGACGCCCAAGACTGCGACTGCCTCCCGCCGGCCGGTGTGTTGGTTTAACGCCTCAAGAGCTGCCTCGGACAGATCACCTTTACCGAGTGCCGCGGCCAAGACGAGCTCGTGAGCGACATCGCTTACGTGCGCGGCTTGGTCCGATACGATCGCGTGCACCAACGATTGCCGCTCCCAATCATGCGCTGCGTCGGCGTAGACGAGTTCGTCCGGCGCGGCTCCGCGGAGGAATGCGGCGCGCAAGATGGAATCGGTGTAGGTGTCTCGGAGGTACTCCGTCGATTTCAGCACGGTCGAGAGCGGGTGCCGACGCGGACCCAATCGCGGCAGATCGGCCTCCTCAACCGTGCGCATAATCTGGAACGCTGAGGCAAGGGCGGCAAACGTTTCGGCCTGACTGGCGCCTTCTGGCGCGAAAATCGAGGAGCGTTCGAGGCGCATCGGAGGCGTGCAGCCGTCCTGCAGCGCGGCGTCCATGGTCAGGCCGCGCTCGCGGCCTTCCACCAAGCGAGCTCTGCGGGCCGCGAAGAACGATGGTAGCACCTGTCCCCGGGCGACGATCGCGTCGTAAAGTCGCTGCTCCGCGCACCATGGGCACTCACGCTCCTGCCAATTCGGCAAGCAGATCTCGAAGGTCGCATCCACAGTGTTAGTTGGGAAAGAGCTTCGATCCGCGGGCCCCCGCCAGCTCAACATGCTCCTCGCCTGGTTCCAAGCAGCCGGATCGCTCGGCCTGGCGACAGCGACGTGGTAGTGCACTCGCGCGCGGCAGCTCATGGCGCGCAGCCGATTTTGGTACCCACTGAGCCGGGACCCGGTGATGAAGGCGTCGTCCAAAACCAGGATTGCGTCCTCTGGTCCAAGTTCGAGCAGCATCGCGCGCAGCGCCTCATCCGAGGCTCGCTCGGGCTCGGTGCCCCTCAGCGATAGCGTCGAGTGCTCGTAATGGGGAACGGGACCGTTGCCGCTCAGCACGGCGGACGCGAAGGCGCCAAGCGCGTGCGCCGCAGCATGAGCGGGCGTCACAATCAGGGACGGGTGCGGGACCAAAGCCAGGAGCTTCGCCGCCGTGCCCTCGCGGAACGCGTCAGTGGCGACGAGGCGCTCCGTATCGACATGGAATGCTTGGTGCCGGGTTGGACCGTCTGTCTTGTGGTCGCGATGCACCGAGATTACGTCCTTGCCGCTGAAGACGTCCATGAACGCCTTGGCCGCCTGCGCGTGGCGGACACGGACGCATAGTTCTACGTCGGCGTGACTAAGCGGAAAGTAGGATCGCGGATCAATGTCAACAACCGTCCGACTCTCCTCCTCTCCCGGCGTGAGCGGCCGGAACTCTGGCGTGTCGGATATGTCGCTCAGCGACGGAATTCCAAGGTCGGTGCCCATCTGAAATAGGGCCACGAACGAGAGTTCGAGTCCGAACTCGCTCATCTCGACCAACCCCTGAAGGACCTCTACAAGCGACCCTGAATGGGTTGCGCTAAGGATACAGGCGACCTTCACCGGAGGTCCGTCCTCGGCTGCGCTCGCCCCGGCACCCAACTCGGCCGAAATCCGATCGAGCGCCTCGGCCGCGAGCGCCATGCGCTCAGGAGACCGGTCCTGGTATTGGCTGAGCATCTCAACCGGTATCGGCGAGCCTCCGCGCAGCGCAGCCATCAGGCTCGCCAAGTCAAAAGCTATTGACGAGATAGACCAAGTGTCGACCAGAACCGCTTCGCACCCGTGCGTGTAGGGCAGCAGCCAGAAGCAGACTGCGTCAATGGCGTGCCGCGAGTACTGGATGTTACCAACTCTGAGGAAGGCGCGAGCGAGACGATTGGAGGGCGCGCGGTAAAAGCTTCCCGGTATGACCGGGAGGAGGGCGCGCGAGCGCTCGACTAGGCAGGACATCTCTTTGGCGCGAAGCGCCGAGAGGATCGCCCCCTCGTCCACCCCTCTCTCGGCGAAAGACACATCTGGGGCGGCGGGGTTGACATTGCCGGAGACGCGCAGCTCGTCGCCATCGGCGTGCAGGACTACCACCGGGGTGTCTAGAAGGCGCGCGAAGGCGATCTCCGGGTCGGCTCGCGCTTCACGCAAGGCTGTCAAGAATGGGCTGTCGGACAGGTCCGAGTCGTCGGTCGGTGCGATCGCCGACGTGATGGAACTGGCAGGGAAGCGGTCGCGCACGTCGGGCCTGAGGACCACCCATGCAGCTCCGAGCCGGGCCTCCGCGTAATCGGTATAGAGCGCTTCGAACAACGCTTCCAGCGATTGGCCCGCGGAGTGTTGCGCGACGAGGACCGGAATGGTCCCGTCGCCAGCCTGCAAGTCGGCGGTGAACACATGCATCGACTAGGATCTGGCGCTCATGGCTGCGGCCATAGGATTTGCCAGTGCGTCCCCCGGATTTTAGCGCGTCGCTCCGGACCCGAGACGTCGCCCATTCGGAACGCGCGACCGCCGTCGAAGTAGGATGCAACCAGCCAGAATTCGGCGGTGCGCACCGACACGAACGCCTGCATTTGCGCGGCGGCTCTAAGCGCCCGCTGGATCCCGACGCCTGATGCTCGGTCAGTACCCTTCGAACTAAGCCGCTCGAACAGCAGCGAGTCCAGCAACTCGCGGCGGTCCCGTCCGGCATGACTCAATCCGGCAGGCGACGCTAAGAAGCCGTCGACCACGCCGAGGCCGAAGTCTGAAATGGACGCTTCGACAAGGGCCGTAGTGTTCAGTCGCTCTAGATACGCCTTCAGCTCGGCTACACCACCATGACGTGCGATTAATTCATCTGGCCGGTTAGACACGTGCTTACGGAGACGCAGCATTCGCGTGCCCCGGATCTTACGACCCTGACCGTCGCGGCTGCCGTGCTCGAGTCCGTTTTCGTGGAGCTCGAAGAGGAAGCGTCCGACTGCTCCTCCAGGCCCTTCGGAAACCGGATCGATCATGCGTCGGAGCGCACCGATCTCAACCCTGCGCCGGAGGTTCAGGACCAGCTGCGTGAACATGCGCCGCCGCTCGGCCGGTTCATTCGCGATCGGCGTCGAGGCTCGCAGGATCGAAGCCACCGGGAAGTCGGGGTCGGCCTCGAATAGGATCTGTCCGCCGCCCCGGGTCTCCACTAGTCCAGCGTCGCGCGCGATCAGCTGCATCACGAGTCGGTCGGCGTCGACAGGATCGCTTTTGGCACCTTCGGGCACGATCGAGCGGGCAGTCTGAAGCGCGGCAAGGCCCGCTGGTGTCGAAAAGAACTGGCTCATGGCGTCTAAATGTAGAAAACCTCGGGCAACCACTGCAGTCGGCCTGGTCGCGGCGCAGGAGCCGGTCGCGATGCCCAGCCACGCGTCTGCAAGAATAGCGGTCGATTGCGAGGGCAGGAGGAGCTCGACACCAGCATCTCCGACGTCAGCGGCGGCATCTAGCCCCTCTAGGTCGGCGAGCATCGCTTCCGCCTCGGGAACGCCCGTATCGCGCGTCGCTGAGACTGTTGTGGGCACTGGCTGCTCCCGTGGTCAGCGCTAAGCTATCAACCAGCCTGAGCGATTCGGGAAGCCATCGCCCTTCGGACGGTGTCCACTCCCGGAGATCGCTGTGCCGACGTTCGGCGGCGGGAGCGGGATACCCGCCAGGATCAAAAGCACTAGCATATGCGCGCGCCCGGGATCTCCTACGCTGGAACATTCTGCCTTCCGCCGAGCCCGCAAGCCACCGGCTGGGGCATGACGGCTAGATGTGGAGCCTCAACAGGTTGTTCTTGAGGAGGCCGAGGCGCGCGCAGTCAGGTGCGAACTCGTCTCCGAGGGGCCTCCCAGCCGTATCAGCCCGGGCAAGTCTTTGAAATATCGTCGTTATTTGGAGCGCATTATTTGTTGGTGTCGCGAGTTCGAATCCTGTTCGAGGCGCTAGCGATTTCAATGACTTAGCACGATTTCCGAGGCTTGCAGGCGCAGTCGCCGCGACTTGTAACCGAGAGACGATTTGTCCGCACAGGAAGGGCGGCTTCCTGGCCTAATTCTCCGCGGCCAAATAAATGTCCCCAAACCGATTTTCACGAACTTGGGAGCGTTCGCTCGTGGCCGCAAGCAGCTCTTCTGCTCCTGCCGAGCGGGCCTCGATTAGCCAACGCTGCCGCGTGCGTGCCTCATAGAATGGATGCATTAATGAGGCATCCAGGGCACGCCGAGGTCGTAACGGCGATATGTCGTGCCGCTAACGCCCTGTGCCCCCTGACCTGCCGTCGGCGAGGCCTGATGAGCGATAATCAGGGATTATCAGTCTTTGCCCTACGGGTACACGTACTGGGAAACGGCTAATCGAGAAAGCGTCCGCAGAGTTCGAGTCCCATCTTTGAAACTCTTGGGGTTTGCCTCTCCAGCTGCAGGCACGTTCGGTCGTCTTCAAGATGACGAGCAAGGACATTCAATCATAGTTTTTGCGCCGATTGGCCGCCGCTTCGTACGGGGCCCCGCTAGAGTAGGTCCACGGCGATTCGAGTTTCCAGCGCCTGGAGCTGCAGGCCGATGCTCTTGCGCAACGTCGCGCTGCCCTTGATCAGCCCGCCGTACGCGCCGCGAACCCAGCCGGCGATTTCCGCCTCCCGCTCCGCCCTTCGGCGCCGAATGACACTCACCCGTTCCGGGGGTACCTGTGTGCCGTCGCGGTAGGCCCGCCATTCGTCGTCGGGCACATAGGCGGCATAAGGGGTGGCGAGCCGCCGGCCGGCCACTTCCACCAGGACGTTGCCATGGCGCCATCGCGTCCCCCGCGCCGGCGAGAATCGGACATCCCCTCCCAGGAATATTTTGACCGAAGGGGAGGCGAGGCGGGCGGCGATCAGGGTGGTGCTGACCCGATTGCCAACGCCGCGACAGAAGCGCCATTCGAAATCCGCCCAGCGCTCTTCGGCGGTCGCGGAAGCCCAATCTGCTGGGCGGTGCCGGGCACGCCTGGCGAAGACCTGATTGCAGCGATTTCGCGTGAAGATGGCCTCGACGCGAGGACCATACTCCTCATTGGGACGGCCCTGATAACGGATCGGGATCCCGTAGCTCGCGAGCGTGAGAAGGTTAGCGACGTGGTCCGCCTCGAAATCGGAGTCTTCGCGCGGCAGCCCCCTGAAGGCTCCGTAACTATTCTGATCGATTCCCTGGATCTCACCGTGCACGAAATTGTGCCAGAAGTTCTTGACCAGATAGTTGGTCGCGCAATGCTTCACATACGCTGGATCGTTCTGCCCGCGCGGGAAGTCGCCCTGAACGAGCGGATCCGCGGCAGGCCGCTGCAGACTGTGATACCCCCAGTCCAGGAACACGCGCGGAACCTTGAACACGGCTACCCGACGGCCGTCGCGCGTGACGAAGCGGGCGTTGGTATAGAAATGATGCTCGGCGAGACGCTCGGCCGAACGGGCGAAGACGTCATAGCCCTCGATGTTGAATTGAATCAGCTCCGCGTCGAGCCCGCCGCGCTCGAAGGCCGCCGCGACCTCGGCGTCGGCTCGACTGAGGTCGATCCGCGCGCACGCTCACTTCCCTGCGGTTGAGGACCGCGATGACTCGGCGGAGGGCATTGCGGAAGACTTCGTCGACATACCAGTCCGGAGCGTCCCCAGGGGCGGCGCTGGAAGACGGCCAAGCAGCTGTTCGCGTTCTAGCCATTGAGTTCGTCCCCTTTGCTTCCCTCGCGGGAAGATGTCGATCGATCGAGGAACCGTCCAGCCCAGATCAGCGACAGGTATGGACGTACAGAGGCTTAGCCGAATCGCCGCTACCGGCGGCGCCACATTCGCCTCCAGAGAATCACATACCCGCCCGCGGCGGCCGAGGCCGACCGAACGATAACTCAGAATTATGGGCATGGGGAACGAAGGTGCCGAGGCTTCTGCGCTCGCACTTCTGGGGGGTGATCCGGTTCATGAAAAGCAGTGGCCTGCTTGGCCCCGGGCCGGAGTATTAGCGCAGAGGACGATATTGGAGATCCTCCATTCCTCCCGATGGACGATAACCGCCCGCAGCCGCCACCCAGACAGCTACGAAAGACGGTTCGGTACTGCGTTCGCCCATAGCGTAAGGCGCGCGTTCGGCGTGCCGTGCAGCTCTGGATCCGCCGCCCTGACGATCGCTCTGCAGGCCGTCGGGATCGGACCCGGCGATGAGGTTATCGTCCCCGGCCTGACATGGGTGGCCTGCGCAAGCGCCGTCGCGCACCTCGGCGCCGTTCCCGTGTTGGCGGACATCTGCCCGACATCGCTGTGCATGGCGCCGGAAGCGGTAGAGGCGGCCATCACACCGGCGACTAGGGCTGTTCTCGCAGTGCACATGTATGCGTCGCGAGTGGACGTCGGACGACTGCAGAATATTTGCGACGAGCGCGGCCTGCTGCTGATCGAGGATGCTTCCCAGGCTCACGGCGGATCGCTGTCGGAAGGGGTTATCGGCAGCTTCGGCGTCATCTCGATCTTCAGCTTCCAGCAGACCAAGCTCCTGGCGGCCGGCGAGGGCGGCATCGCCGTGACCGATGACCCCGGGCTTTTCGATAAACTGCAGAAATTCAGGGCCGACGGACGCATCTACAGCGACGCGCCGCTCGACGGCGGCTTTTACGATCTGTCGGACATCGGCGGAGTCATGGGACGCAATCTCTGCATGTCCGAGTTCCACGCTGCCATCTTGCTCGAGGGGGTACAGCGACTGGATAGCGAGAACAGGCATCGCGCAACCATGGCCGGCGAACTGTCATCCCGCCTGGATGCGATAGGCGGAATGGCGATCGTCCGCGATGACCTCGCGGAGCCGGACGGAGGCACCTTCTACAAGATCCCGCTAAGTATGGATGACGAGGCGCTCCTGCGTCTCGGACCGGTCCTGGTCAGCCGCGCTCTGAGCGCTGAGCTGAATCTGCCCATCGCACCCCTGGACCTGCCTCTGGACCGCAACCCGCTGTACCAGCCGCTGACAAGCCCCTTGATCGCTCGGACGCCCGGCTTGGCGGACCACGTCGACCCGCAGCGCTTTCAACTGCCGAATGCCGTGGCGGCATGGGGCCGCTGCATCGCGCTTCCCCACGAATGCCTGCTCGGCGGCCTGCCGGAAGTCGACGCCATCGCGGCCGGGATTGAAAAACTTCGCGCGCAGGCTTCGCGCCTTGCGGTTCTCGATCGCGAATCGAAATGACCGACGCGGCCCCCGCAAAAGACCTGTTCCAGGTCGTGGAGATCGAGGTCAATCGGCACTGCAACCGGCGCTGTTCCTATTGCCCGCAATCATACGCGTGGTTCCGCAAACCCGAAGAGCTGATGGACGAGGATTTGTTCGACTGCATCATCGAAGAACTTGGCGTGATGGACTTCGCAGGCCGTCTGTCTTTTCACACCTATAACGAGCCGCTGCTTCATCCCCGCTTGGACGCACTCGTGGCTCGAGCCCGCCCGCTCGTGCCGAATGCCTGGTTCGTGCTCTACACCAATGGCGATTTCCTTGGCGAGGATCGTTACCGCACGCTCCTGGATGGGGGCATCGATCATTTTCTCGTCACCCGGCACTCCGGGAGGCCGCTGCCGACAAGGCCCTTCCAGGAGCAGCAGCTTGCCGGAGACTTCATGATCTCCAACCGCGGCGGCCTGATGGGCCCTGCCGATGCCGGAAGCCTGGCGTGCCATGGCCCCAACGAAATGCTGATGATTCATCAGAACGGCGCCGTCGTGTTGTGTCACGAGGATGCCGCGGCCCAGCGGGTGATGGGCTGGGCCGGCAGGCAGTCGCTGCGTGATATTTGGTTTTCCGAAGAGTTCTGCCGCCTGCGTCGTTTGTTGATGGAGGGAAAGCGCCATGCCGCCGGCGGTCAGTGCGCGACCTGCGACAATCGCCTTCATCCGCTGCCCGATACCGCGATCTGACGGCTCGGACGCAAGCCATGAGGTCCTCGGCCTCCACATTAAGCTACGAGGCCCGGGCAATCGCCGAGGTTGGAGAGGCGGACCTCGCCGAATGGCGGCGCCTGATCTCGACCTTCCCGGCATTCTCCAGTCCGTTCTTCTCGCCCGGCTATAGCCGGCTGGTGGGCGCGTGCGCCGACGGAGTCTTTGCCGGCCTCATTCGGGGCGATGGCCGGCTTTTAGGCATATTCCCCTTCGAGCTGGGCGAGCACGCACAGGCACGGCCGGTTGGCTCGATCTTCAACGACTATCAGGGCGTCCTCATCGCGCCCGATACCGACTGGGAGGTGGAGAGGCTCTTGCGTGGGCTCGATCTTGAGAGCTTCACGTTCGATCACCTGCTCGCCATGCAGGCCCCGTGGACGAGATATTGGCACCGGCGCGGAGTCTCCTGGGTCATCGATCTCTCCAACGGCTTCGATGCTTACCGATCGCTCATGCGTGACAACGGGCATCGGCTGCTGGACGATCTCGCACGCAGGCGGAACAAGATCGAACGAGAATTGGGGTTATTGTCCTTTTCGCCCCATGAACACGACCATGACCTGCTTGATGAAATGCTTGCGGGAAAGGCGGCGCAATGGGCACGAAGTGGTTGGCCGGATCGGTTCGCGGCGCCTTGGGAGCAATGCCTGATGCATGGCCTTCTGGATACGAACGACAGAGACTTCGCGGGGCTGTTGACCGTGCTCCGCTGCGCGGGACGCCCTATTGCGATGCATCTGGGAATGCGTTCGGCGACCGTCTGGCACTATTGGACAACGTTCTACGACAGGGAGTTCGCGCGCTATTCTCCTGGCTTGCTGATGCTGGTCGAGATGGCGAAAAGTGCGTCTGGCCTAGGTCTGCGGGAATTGGATCTTGGCAAGGAGGATTTCGAGTACAAGCGGCGCCTCCACACACGTACGGTGCCGATGGCCGAAGGCGTGGCCGCCCCGTGGTCAAACGCCGACACGAACGCTTAAAACCAGCAGGTTATGGAAAGTCCGGTAACTTCATCGAGTAGTAGCCAATCGGGCCAGTGCTTGCAGCCTAGTACGATATGATGATATTTCGCGGCATGTGCCTTCGCTTCACGCAGATAGGCGGCATCGTTCCACTTATATCTTTCGAAGCCGTGCAACTTCGACAACAGGTTTAGAGCTTCCCGGTCCGGCACATGGGAATCGGCCAGTTTGATAAAGTTGGCGAAGATCTGCGGCGCGACGCTGATCAGGCCATCGCGCCCCATGAAGGTCAGGCCGTCATTGTCCATCCTGACGATGGCCGATTTCATCTCATCCGTCGCGGTTTTCCATTCCGACCGGCGGCCATGGATAATCGCTTTGAGGTTGTAGATCTGCCAAGTGATCTGACCGATCGAATAGGCTTCGCAGGCGTTCAGCCCCTGGTCGGCGATCGCCAGCGCGGCGTCCATGTGGGCTTCGAGATCGGCCGGATCGTGACAGCCGCGTCCCAGGAGATAGGCGATGACCGCGCGCAACAGGTAGATGCGCGGGAGAATACTTCGATATCCTTCCGATTCGCAGTCGCGCCAGATCTCCGTGGCGCGAGTATCCGCCGCCTGAAGCGCCGCCGTATCGCCGACCTGATCGGGTAGCAGCGCGGCGAGCAGGCTGAATTCGCAATGCCACGAATGGCGCATCGTGTTCCGGGAGGGGTCAATCCGCAGGGCTTCCTCCAGCAGCGCAATGCAGCGACGGCGATCCGTCAGCATGAAGAAGAGGGCGAGGTCGCCCAGGTCGACGGCTTCCAATTGGCTTGTACCGGATAGTCGCAGATACTCGTGGGCAAGCTTGCCATTGCAGTCCGCGAGCTCGACAAAGTTGGTGTGGATGAAGAGGAGACGCAGGCTGTTGTACAGGTCGAATTGAATATCGAAGTCGGTCTGGCCGCCCAGCGCCATATCGACCTGTATCAGATGCTGAAGCCGCAACAGTCGATCCAACGCCGCGCCGATGAAGCCGCTGTCGAGATGGGCCTGAGCGTCGATCGTGAGCAGCCAGCGCCGCCCGCGTTCCATGTTCTGGACCGATAGACCCAGAAGGGGCAACGCGCGCATGCCGTATTCATACGCTTCTATCTCGTGACGGAGGCCCCTGTAGTACGCGCCGATGAACGCCTTGAGCACGATCAATCGCCAGATTAGCGCCTCTCGTCGTTCGGGGCTTTCGTCCCGCAACGCCGCCACGACATATTCGACATGCTGGAAGTGCACAGGCTTGGCGTCCAGCGTGTTGAATGTGCTGATCTTGAGCGCGCTGTCACAGATTTCAGAAAAGCATCGTCGAGCGAGCGGCATGTCGTCGAGCAAGGTGGCGATGTCGCCCCGGCTCGCGATGGTCAGCCTTTCCCACAGCGCCGAGGAACGGCGGATCAGCCTTGCGTTATCGACGAACATGTCGCCGATCGGGCCGGCGGACTCCGCCGCGCAGAGCCGCTGTGCCTTGGCCCTGCGATGGGTGTCGAAGAAGAGCAACAGATTCTCGTGATGCCATTGAAGGATATGATCGTCGCTCGAAGCTTTGGAGAAAAATCGTCTGTCTTCGAGCTCCTGGACAATTTCGTCGGCGGGAACGCCGTCGATCAGGCCGCCGACTTCTCTGGGAAATCGGGTGCCGAACACGGTCGCTGCTAGAATGGCGTTCTGCGCCGCCAATCCCATTTCTCCCCGCCATCGACCGATGACCTCGAAGCGGGTCGCAAACAATGCGTTCATGGAGCGTGGCAACGAAGCGATCCGCTTTTCGAAGGTGAGCGGGTCTATGATCGACAAAGTGTCCCGATGCGTGATCGCGACAAGGGAGGCGTCGAGAAGATATTCGACGCATTGCACGATGTGGTGGGGCACGGCGCTGCTGAGGCTGAAAATGCGCTCGATGCCGCTATCCTGGATTCCCTCCACAAGATCGCCGATCATCATCTTCGCTTCGGCCGTCGTCAGTTCGCCGAGGGATCGTATCACCGGCGTTTCCACGCCTCCTCCGACGGGGCGTGCCGGCAACTCCATCGAAAAGCGGCGGTATTCCGGATTGATATACGAATCGTCTTCCCGTCCCGTGAGCACGACGAAAATGCCCACATTCAGCGCGTGATCCTGCCGCTGAAGGCGCTCCAGCGCCTCGAAGATGTCCGGCCCGGCATTGTGAAGATCCTCGATGACGACGATGATCGCTCCCCAGTTCGCCAGCGTGCTCACCTGCTGGAACGAGCCGCAAAGCACGTCCAGGAGGCTGGCAACGTCGGTGATGTCGTCCAAGATGCCGGCGTGGACCGCGCAATGGGGGGCCAGAAGTTTCCGGACGTTGGTCCAATGGCCTCTGGACAGCTTTTCGTCGCCGTCGTCGGAACTTACCGTATGTTCGAGGACGACCAGGTGACTGGCCCCGCCGATCGGCGGAAGAATTTCATCGACAAGGCGGCTCTTGCCGACACCGGCGCCGCCTCGGATATGGACGAGTCGAAGCCGCGCCGGACGAATGCCCCGCTCGATGCCCAGGAACAGAGGTGCCAGTTCGTCTCGCAGGAGAATGTTCTGCCGCCCGACGAACCGTGGCCGGAAGACTATTCGGATGGGCCGCAGACCGGCAAACAAAGAAATATGCTCGCGACCGACTTCCGCAACGATCCGAGCGCCGTCCCGCTTGTCGCCGTGCATCATTGCACGATTCAATCCGCTTTGCGTTTGATCGTTGAGGAAGCGCCCCGACAGGCGAAGGGCGCGGCTTCCCCAGGGCGGGATAACGAGCGTCTTGCGCGGGACCTGCTCGTCGCCGCCATGGCGCTCGAAGAGATCATTCACCGCCCCGTCGAGCGGATTGCGATCCGTGAAACGCCATTCGATGTCGGACGTGGCGAAGACGACCACGGTTCGCGGTACGGCATCCAAGTTGCGAAATGCGATCGAAAACATTTGGATTTGACCGCCGGTTTCGCGCACCGCGATGGAATTGGCCTCGATCAGAATGTTGCCGTCCTGGCTTGCCCGCTCGTTGGCCGGATCGACGATCGCCACGGCATCAGGCCATGGCACCGCGTGCAGTTCGCACCAATGTCGAAAAGCTCGTCCCTCGACGAGATACAGTCGATCGCGCAGGCCACGAAATTTGTCGTGGACGTCCACTTGGGAGGACGGCGCGAAGTGCGCGTTGGTCACGACGAAGATATGGTCCGCTTCGGCGTCTTGAATGCGAGCAAGATTTGACGACACCCTGGCGAAATTGATCGCTCCGGCACGAGTATATTTAGCCTCTATAAGGCAACGTGCGCCTGGCCTGAGCCGAACGCCGAAGAGTTCCGAGTGCCGGTCCTGCGGTGCGTGCACTTCATAGTCACGCCCGCCGTCATTGCCGACATAGGGAACGGCAGCATTGTTCGGCGTTGACGGGTCCACCACGGCATCCGCACCGAACATCTGGAGCAGATATCGTTTAACCTGGGTTTGGAACAGGTGGGAGTGGCTTCGGCTCTCGTGAGGATCCGACATCCGCCAGTGCGACCTACCGGCCATAATTCTGAGTTATCCGTCTATCCTGGAGCACTCTCGTACCCCAATGGTGGCCACCCTGAAAGCCGCAAGCAAATGGAAAACAATATCGGGTATGGACGGACTTCGCCGTACGCAAAGGGGCGCGGCTGCCGTGGGCTGAGGGGAGAACTACGTGCTGCTCACGGAGACGATGACGGCTGCCTATGTCAGCCGAATGAAAACGATGCGCGATCCGTCGGATCATACTGTGCGGGCCTACACCAGCGACTTGCGGGACTATGTCGGCTTCCTCGCGCGAGCGCAGCTTTGCGCCGGACGGGAGGATACGATCCTCGCTTATGCTCGGCACCTGGCAACCGAACGATCCGCGGCACCGCGAACTTTGCGGCGGCGTATGGCTTGCCTGCGTGGTTTCTACAAAGAATTGGTGCGGACCGGCTCATTGGACCGGTCGCCATTCGCTGCTTTGGAGATGCAGCTTCCACGAGCGAAATCATTGCCGCGCGGCGTGACCCGCACGGATGCAGCCCGATTGGCCGATGCGGCTTGGTCGATCTGCCTCGATCGGAAGCTATCTTTGGCCCGAAAATCTTTCGCGGCCGCCGTCCTGCTGCTGATTTCTACGGGTTTGCGTGTAGCGGAACTCGTTCAACTGCGTCCTACGGACTTCGATGCGGAAGGAGGCGGCTTACACGTCCGCGGGAAAGGAAGGCGCGAGCGCCGCGTCTTCGTGGTCGACGACCGCCTTCGCACATTGCTTGCGAAACTCTCTGGCCGAGAGCATGCGAAATCTCTCCTGAGCCCGAACGGGCAGGATTGGTCGACGCAATCCGTTAGGCGGTCGCTCCGCTCTTTCGCGAAGGCAGCCGGCATCGAAGTCCACCTGACCCCGCACATGTTACGCCACACCTGCGCTACCTTGCTTTTGGAAGACGGCGTGGATCTCAGATTCCTGCAACGCCTTCTCGGCCATGAGAATATCGCCACGACCGCCATATACGCGCACGTCGGTGATGTGGGTTTGCGGACCGCGTTGGCGAACGCGGCGTTGTTGTCCCGGCTTGGCGGGAGCAAGAAGTAGCTTGCGGGACCGCCAGGCCGGCAGATCGACGCTCCCGTCACCTCCCGCTTGTACGCCCCAACGCGACGCCGACGTCCCCTCGAGTTTCAAACTCGAGGAGGGCAAAGCCAAGTGCGATAACGGCATTTATGCCAACCCACAGCATTCAGACCGGGCGCCCTGACCGTGCCTCTGACGAGCGCGGTATTCCGGGTTCGCTTGCTAACGAGCGTATCAACACTTCAGGAACAAGGGTCATAACCGGTTCGTGGACGCAACTGGGAGGATGATGCGAGAGATGCTGTTGACAGCGCTTCGCGCGCAATGCTGACCAATTGGCTTGGGCGCTATTTTTCATGCTTCGGGGTAAGAGTAGGGGCACTGCGAGGGATGATCAAACCGAGACGGATCCATTCCGGTTACAACGACATGGTTGTTTTCACGCGCCATTCCTATCGCCGGCCCAGTTGAGGGGGCGTATGACTTTCCTGCAAGAGACCTAGAGGTTGACTGTGCTGCGTCCCGCGTCAATAGTATGATTGTCACGAGCGGAGGGGCGCCAAACCTAGGCAGCAGATTTAACGGCCGTCGGATCTATCCTTTCGTGTTGTGATTCAATTAGATTTGATCGCATCAGTGAGATATCGGAGAAGGGACATGATAAAATTGTTGGTAGACCTTAACCTTGAGGAAAAGGGCGTCGTCACCAAGCGAGATTGCGCAATCGGTGACATATTTCCGATCGTAATCTACGCAGAACATGGCGGGGGAAAGGACGATGACGTTGTTTTTGACACGCTGATAATCGAGGTCCTTTTCAACGATACCGGCGACGCCATCGTTCGAGTCGACCCGACCGATCGGCCCGTGGTCGGAGAACTAGCGGCGCGATACGGCCAGTCACGCGACTTCTTTCGCCCCGGAGACATCAGGGGGATGACCGAAATTACGGCGGCTTCGCTCCGCCAAGCTTCGCCGCTCTCGTTGTTTGGATTTGCGTCTTCGGAGCCGGCAGGCCCTTACCTGGGACGCACGGGACGGGCTGGGCTTTCCAACTTCAAGCAGCCCTTCCGCCTGCGTCGGGGAGATGCGCCGGTTTCGGTGGCGGCCGGCAAGGCCACCGCCGGCCTCCGGGCGAACTCGGCGGGGACAACCAGGATCTTGCCGGTGGGTTTGGCCTTTCGCGGGTTCGAGGCTGTGCCGATTTTGTCGACTCCCAGCGTCCTGAAAATTCGGCCTCATTAGCGCGGCCATTGCCGGCCGATATGCTGCTGCCGGCCAAGGATACGTTGCGTCACTAATCCTTCGACAAAATCGGCGTGTACCGCGCAATGCGTCAGAAGCATCGCAGTCTCGAGGCGATCTCTGAGCGGCTGCGCATCGAGTGCGCCGAACGTGAGTTTCTCCACGGCGTTCAAGGTCGCATAGACCGGGTCGAAGCCACCGAGGTTCAACATTTTCTCACATCGCGGCGCGGCCGCGAAGATCATCTCGACGTCGAGCCGACGATCGACTGTTAGCGAAAAGCTGAACTGCTTGAGCGCCGCCCCGAATTTTCCCGGGCCGTAGCCGAATAGGTTGCGCAGCGGTGCGAACGGCACGAACGGATATCCCAAGGTGATGCGATGCAGCACGTCGCGGTCAGGGCGAGCTGTCTCGCGAACGAACCGCGGATCTTGGACGACGTAGACGATCTGCCGGACGCGAAATCCGCGACGCCCAAATTTCAGCCTGAAGTCGTGCAGCTCCAGCGAAATCGCCGCCCAGGCGGAGTTGGTCCCGAGACGGCGCCAGTCGTGGATTTGGTCGACGATCCGCAGCGCAGGGTCGGGGCCCGTGCCGGCGGCGATCAGCCCGCGCACGCCGAAGCCGCCCCTACGCCCGTCTGCCCGGCCCCAGGATGCACGCCCAAACAGGTCCGCGAACGCGAGGTCGCGCAGATCCTGGACGGTGTGGGGCACGGCATCACCGCCGACCGACAGATGCTGCCGGCATCCCATCAGGGAGCGGCGACGGCCGTCGATCTCCACCTCCCCGAAAAAGCCTTCGGCGCGATGACCGTACGCGCCTCGATCGACCGCCAGGGCGAATGGCGTCACGCGTTCATCGAGCGTGTCCATCCATTGCCGCAGCTGGAGTCCCTGTGCGATGGCAAGCTCGCACCGTCGGCCCAGTTCATCGGGCGCAATCCCGGCGATGCCGCTGCCCTGCCAGTTGCGGTCCATGTGTCAGGCGTCCGCGTCGACCCGAAGCGCGCCCTCCAGCCAGACGTCGAACGTTTCTTGCTCGGAGACGACCAGCAGCTCATCGACGTCTTCCCGGCGGAGCAGTGCGGCATAGGCATGCTCGGCCCGATCCCGACGTGCCGGGCCCGGCATGGCGAATTCAAGCTCGAATATCTCCGTCGCCCCCACCCGGGCGGCGCGCATCGCCAGCAGCCGGCCTTCCACCGACCACGACCCGTGCGCAAGGCGGACGACCCGGCGGCCTCGGTCGCGGCCGGCGGACAAGGTGGTGCCGGCGCCGAATCGACCGCGCAAATGCTTTCGGCCCTCGAAGGCCAGGGACTGGTCGCAGGACGCGAAGGCCGCGTCTTCGACCGCATACAGGTTGACGAAGGGCTGGAGATGAGAGCCCCGCCCGACAACGGTCCGTCCACGCTTGGGCAGCGGAAATCCGTAGCCTTCGGGATAGGGAATAACGAAATCGCCATATAATCGCATGACCAGATGGGCGTCCTCGAATCCGAAGCGCCCGTCGCAAACGTAGCAAAAGGAGTCGGTCGGCGTTCTCGGCTCGACCAACAAAAGGCGGCGCATGACGTTCTGGAACAGATATTTCCGGAGGATGACATTATCGAACGCGCCCGTCTCCACGTCGATGACCCCGACCGACACCTTGTAGGGATCGGTGGTGAGGCTGAGTTCGTGCTGTTCGTAAGTGAGGTTCGGAAAAGCGAGCAGCCCATGCATGCCGAACAACCCGGGTTGGGTCCCGGGCGGCAGCAGCGTGAGCAGCCGCGCGACCTTGGAGCGCAGTGCCTCGCAGGGGCTTTCGAACGCGATCGTGAACGGAAGCTTGTTCGCGACAGTCGACCCAAACTGGATGCAAAGGCCGCCGAACAAGGGACTGCGTGCGACCGCACCGCCGCCCAGACATTCGTTGTTCAGGGAGAAATCATCACCGAAATCGGACAGCCCCGGATCGCACGTAAGCGATACGACGCGATTCTCGTATCGCTTGAACGACTCGAGGCCAGCGGGCACCGGAGGGGCGGCCTCCCGACGAAAGCTGACCGGAGGACGTGCTTGCGCGCCCGCCCACAAATTCCGGTCGGTCTCTTCAAGCTGGGCTGCGGCCTCGATAAAAATGAATGGGTGCAAGCCGCTGCAGGCGGCCTCGAACGGCGCCTGCTGGCCCGCGGCCGTCTGCGAGGCCGGCATGCGCAGCGGCACGTCGTCCACCTCCGCTCCCAAGGGAAGAAATTGCTGGGCGACGATGCACAGAATCAGGCGGTTGGCGGCGCGGTCCAGGGCGAGCCACGCCATCGTATGGCCGGCGTGAGGGAGGCCTGGAAACAGCAAGGGCGGCGGGCTGAGCCCGAGGTTTGTCTCGCAGAGCAGGTCGATCGCAGAGTTGGAGAAGACGAGGTTGTAATGCAAATCGTGGATGCGGCCGGTAGCGAGCTCGATCTTGCCGTGGCTCGCCGGCACGGCGTCCGACACGTGATTGTTGCGCACCGGGATCCCATAACCCGAAGGCGCGGTCAGCCGTCCGTCCTCTCCGCGCAGCCCCGCACCGTGGTCCAAGCCAATCTCGACGAACCCGTCGGCCGGCTTCGCCAGCGTCACCGCGATCGTGCCGTGCAATGACGAGCAGGTGATCGCGCTACCCCCGATGAGAGAACGGGCCGACCAGCCGAACGGCGGGAACATCGGATCGAGCGGAGCTTCCCAGGGTGCGTTCACGACATTGATGCAGTCGCCGAAGAAAGACCGCGCCGGATCGACCGCGAAGGAGAGGCCGCGCTGCAGCCTAGGCAGCCAAGCTAAATCCTCGATCCCCACCGGCAGCCCGTAAGGCGGCACGCCCGCCACCGGCTCGAGACCGGCCCTAGCATTCAGCGGATCGAAGAGAATGCCGTCATAGAAGGTCTGGATCGGGACCTCGTGGCCAAGGGCGTAGGTCGGAGGCCGGTAACCGGAAATGTACCGAGCGATCCGGCGCCGACTGGACGACAGCTGAGCCGCCGCGAAAGACAGCACGTCGTAAAGCGTGAGTGCCGGCATGCCGCTCCAATCTCCTACCGGGGCGGAGCCAAGCGCATAGGCAGGACTACTGGCGGACTTATGGGTCATCTCCACGATCAATATAGGCAAGCGCGTCTTCTGTTGAGGGCAGGCTGCTTACTCTGGCGAAAGTGCTCGACCCCGGTGCCTTTACGCTGCTTCGCCGGGATCAACCCGGTAAAGGGGGCTTCCGACAGGTCGCGGCCGATACCGCGCCCGCCCCTTATTTGACGCCCGGCCCGACCACTACACGCTTCGCAGGCGACTGGACGGTCTCGAACAGCACAGGCTTGTCGGCGCAGGATCGTGGGGTTGACCCGGTCCGTCGACTGCGGCCGCGGTCAGTGGGGACGATCAATCAGGAGGCTGCCCGTCGCCTTGGGCGCAATCCTCGCTGCACAAAGTCGGCGGTTCGGTAGTCAGATCGCCTTTTTTCGCTTTATGTTCTTTGTCGGAGGCATAGGGTCATCGCGGTAATAGGAGGCGAAATCCTGAACCGGCCCATCCTCTCGCTCGGGAATGACGGTCACCGTACTCGGAATGGTCTTGGCAAAAATCGGCCTGCGGCGAAACAGCATTTCGGCGGAATTGACGGATGCGCTTGCCAGAATCTGGCTGACGCCAACGTTCTGCGCCCTGAAGCCGGCGTTCAGCTTCCCTGCCGCCACGACTTGCGGCCCTTGTCCAGGATAGAGGGTGAACGGATTCTTGGGGTTACTGAAACCCGCGCGGCCAGCTTGGCTAAGATAGCCCTCGGGAAGCTCATCCTCGACCGGCCAGAGGGACAATTCCATGTGCGGGACGATCCCGCGTTGGCTGAACGCGTCGACCGTCCCAGGAAAACGCTCCAGAAACTCACCGGCGTGCGGAAAATGGGTCTTGGTGACGCCGAGAACATCGGGAGACCGATCATTGAAATATACGCCAAAGACAATGGTGTCGAATACCAAGGGAGAAACACCCGTTCCATCATCCTCGATCATGACCTGAATGACGAAGCTCTCGCCGACAACCGCAGTTCGACGTGTCGTTACGCCGGGCGTAGACGTGTCGAGATTGATAGACATTACGGCAGCCATGAGCGTCCTCCCAGACCATGCAGGTTGAGCATCCTTGCGCGTGCTTCGACCATTGTCAACGCCAATATTGATCAACTATCGCATTGTCGATCCAGCGCAAAACGACCCACAGAAAACCGGGTTTCGAAACCTACACCAACGTAACCAGTTGCGGGGCTAACAGCGCACGACGAGACTCAATTTCGAGGAATATGGGGTCATTCTTTCGAAACCCGCCGCGGAATTACGACCGGAAAGAGCGTTGTGTATTCTGCGACCACCCCTTGGGAAAAGATCTAGCTCAATTTGCCTGCTCTGCCACGCGAAGGTTCTCTTTTCAGTTCCGTGAGGATCGACGGTCTCGGTCGGGGCCGCGGGGTCTCCGGTTAAAAGTCTATGGAAATCAGGGAGCTATGCCCAGATCACGATGTCCCGCTCGGCTTCCACGCCACCCGACGTCAGCCCAATCTTGACCGGCTCCGCCGAGTTTCGATCGAGCCCCGCCGCGAAATTGCTGCCAGACGGGAATGCTTCGGCCGTCCGAGTGCCCGCCCGATATCGCACCTCGGCCCACTGACCTCCGATGGAGCCGACGGGGTTGAGCAATCCGGAGCCGTCGATAACTTTGATAATATCGGGGTCTTCGAGGTTGGAGACGCGTCCGCCCACCTTGGTGAGCACGATGAGAGGGTTTATGTTTACCGCGAATTCAAATCTGCCGCCACCGCCACGTGATCTCCTGATCACCATTACGCCTTCGGATGGACGCACCAACCCATCCGTATTGGGGAGATTCGGCAAGACGCCGCCCGCGTTGATGATCGTGTGATAGTCAGCCCTGCCCTTGCCTAGCCCGAAAGGGGCAAGGTTGACCGGTTTGGCACTGACAGAATGTTCGGCGAACCAGGTGATCGGAATCGCCCCGGACTGCCCGTTTTCGAGCGCCGCATTGCGGATCAGACCCGTGCTGAAACTCCCAAGTCTTTTCGGGTCAATTGGAACACCGTTCGAACGAATTATCCCGGCTCCAGGAAAAATAGAATCTAGATTTATTAACGTCGACCCCGGGACCACGGAAAAAAGGTCATATCCTGCGTCTATGGTAGCCATCGTGAACTACTCCTTAGGCAGCGCCCGGTCCGCACCCGGTCCAGATTCCAGCTAATCTCAGGCTTGTACCGCTAACAGCGACCATAATTCAGGACACCAGACAACGCGCCTAGTTGGGACCACTTAATTAGCTAAATACACCCACCCCTCATCGTAACACAATGGACATGAATCGTGCTATCAAAACTATTTTCGCTCTCCCGCCGGGCAGGCACGGCAAAGACGAAACGTCTTCTTCATATAGAGAAAGTCGAAGAGGAACCCTTCGTGAGGCTCCAGAGGGTCAAATTGCGTGCTGACCGCATCCTGCGCCAGCACTTTGTCGATAGTTGGGTCGAGCAGCAGCTCGCGCGTGAACCCGGAATCCTCGCCTGCTACAATCACCGCCAGGGAGCCACTTGCAGCCCTGACCAGATGCTGGGGGGGGGCGGAGGCGAAGACGACGAAGGGGAATGGCAACTCGATCCCGAATAGCGGATGCTCGAAGCTGGCAAGCTCTATCACGGTCGGGCGCATGATCGTCATCCCCTCGACCGTCACGGTTCGATTGTTCCGACCGGCAGTGAGCTCGCGCGCACCGCCTGTGAGATGTCGATCGATGATCCCGCCGAACACGGCGGCCTGCGCAGAAGCGGTCGCGCCGAGCACGGCATGCGCGGACAACGGCGCTTCAATGGGGACCTCATCGAGCGAAGCGGCGACGGCCGCTGCCAAACGCCGCGCATCGCCTTCCACGATCACCGCGCTAACGTTGACGCAGCTCCGCCCGGCATCGTCCAAGACGGCGCGCTGAATGAGCGCCACACTCTTGTCGAAATCAGCGTTCGCCAGCACCACGACCTTCGATCGTCCGGGCCCGTGAATGCGGACGCGATCATTTGAGGCGTAGCGGTCGGCGATCTGCTGACCGCCGAACAGTACGGAGTTCGAACAGGCCTGGACGATGGAGTCCACCAAGTCGTGGCCACCGGGCACGAAGGCTATTACGTCGTCGGGGAGCCCTGCCGCGAGCAGCGAGCGGACCAGCCGGTAGGGCGTGAACAGATCGTCCATCGACGGCCGCAGCACGACCGGCACCTTCATCGCCAGAGCGCCGAGCCACATGAAATGCGGGGCTGGGTGGTTGCCGGGCATGATGAAGCCGACGTTTCCGCCGCGCGGGATGAGCGCGAGTGGGACGCCGGCGATAGTACACATATTGCTATCGAATGGATCGAGCCCAGCCGGACTCTGGACATCGAGGAACCGGTCCATCCTCCGCATCGCATCGGGAAAGAAGCCGAGCGTACGATCGCGGCTGACGCTGAGCGGCAGGCCTGAGCTCAAGGCCACGTTGCGCACGAAGGCCTCGGGCGTGAGGCCGTCCGGTTCGCCATCCGCGAAAATATCCGCCGCGCGGGCAAAGGTCGCCAGCAAAGTGCGGATCGGAACGTCGCGCAAGGCCGTCGACATCCGCTCCGCGAGAGCATGTATGATCACAGGAGGCGTGACGGATGCCTCGCCAAGGCGAGTGCCATCGAGGCCGATCAGTTGATGGCGGTCCAACGTCGCATAACCCGCCGGCCCTCGGCCGATCAGGGCGGGAATCAGCACCCTCAATAAACCCCTTCCGCTTCGGCCGAGACCTGGGCCAGCGGCCGCACGTTGGCCACTCCCTCCCAGCCGAGGGCCGGGTGCACCGGCCAGCGCTCGGCCTGGTCGCGCTCGAGAAGGCGCGGCAGGAAGCGCTCCTCGGAAAGGACGGTGACGCAGACTTGGCCTGTCTCACCCAGCCCGACCGGCATCTCCGGGCGGCCCGGGTCGACGATGTCGATCTTGACCAAGGGCTCTACTGAATAATATGCGATATCAGGCTGGCTCCTCGACACCGGCGCGAGAAAGGCTCCGCCCATCAACGTATTTCCATAGACGGCCGTGTGAACGGTCTCAGGGAAAAATTCGGTTTGAAGCAAATGGACGAGGTCCTTGCCGAGCTGAGTTCCGCCATACATCATTCCGGAAAAGCGATGGCCGCGTTCCACCAGGGCCGGCGCCAGCGCCTGGATCAGCACAGGCGTCGTCCCCAGCACGTCGATCGGCTGTGTTTCGAGGATGGCAAAGGTCTGGCGCCGGACATGCTCGAGATACAGCGCCGCCGTCGCCATGTCCTGCCGCTGAAACAGCATCCTGATGAAGCGCGGGTCGAGATCGACGAAATAGCACATGCCGCCGCGCGTCCGGGCGATCTGCCGCGTGCTCTGGGCAACCGCATGCGGCCCGGTGGGGCCCACGAACAGCCAATTTCCGCCACGCGGGAAGCCGACGATTTCATCGAGGAACCAGTCCATGAACGCATTGATCGGCTCGAAGAATTCTCGCGCCGCGATCCGCGCCGGCGCACCGGTGGTCCCGCCGGTTTCGTGGACGCTCAGCTGCGACGGATCCGCCGCTACGCCGGCGGGCAGGAAATCGAGGACGTTGCCGGTGCGCAGGGCATCGATCGGGAAGAAGCCGAGCAACGAGAGATCCTGATACCCCCGTATGTCGCGCCGCGCGTCGATGCGGAGCGCCTTGGCGCGCTCGATCCAGAAGGGTGCGCCGTGCGCGGGATGGAAGTGGATATCGACGATATGACACACCCAATCGTCGAGGGAGGCTCCGCCGGCGATGACAGGGCGGGAAGAGGTGGACGGCTTCATAGGATGTTCCCTCATCATGTTCTGAAGCGATTCCTGGGAGAACGGCCCCGACCTCGCACTCGCCTGCGCTCTAAGCCGTTCACGACGTCACTAGGGCGACAAGCTGGACCCCGGCGAGCGCAAGAACGGAGATCAGCAGCGCGAAATGGTAAGTTAGCAGGGCTTCAACCTTTCCGCGCCGCTCTTCGATCGGCGTCGATTTCGAAGCGAGGCCATTTGCCGTCGGGATGACCTTGCCTATGGCGAAAAGGATTATGGCTGCCATCAGCCCGAGCGAAGCATAGCCTATCCAGCGCGGGACCCACCCATAATAGGTCTGCGTCACCAGGCAGGCGACGGCCGTCGCCATCACAAGCATGAGCGGATAGGGGTTGCTGGCGATCCGCCGATAATAGGCCTCGATGGTCTTGAGCGTGGCGGTAGGAAGCGGTTCCGGGCGCCCGCGAAAAGGAAGCGCCGAGACATCGAAGGATAAATCGATATAGAGCACGGCAATCATGAAGCCGATACAAAGAAAGAGCAGCGCCGCCTCCATTTTCGTCTCTCCTCGCCGTCATTTTTCGATCGACCACCTGACGGTGCACGCCAATGTTCCCTTTACTTTGTTGGCGTGGCCGCCGATGATCAAGGGCTAGTTTGACCTGTCCTCGCCGCTTGCGACACCTGCGCGCCCATCCACTGGTGGGGTGAGCGGGTCTAGCTGGTCGACCAGCGCATCGAGATCTTGGTAGCGGAACACCTGATCCATCATCGCATGCCGCTTCAGGACCGGTTGATATCGGTGCATCGCCTTGGCGGCGGGCTCCCGCACCAGCATGGCCCACAGTTCCTGCACCTCCGGCTCCGCGTCGGGAACATATTCCAGATAGGCCTTGATGACGCTGTGGCCCGGCGTGATGTCCGCGGCCATGGTCGTGGATGCGGCGACGCCCTGTGCGATCGCCCTCCTGTTCTCAGGAACGGCACCGTAACGGCGGATGAAGGCCAGGAATATCTCCGGAGTCTGCATGTTCACGATATTGGCCGGCCAGGCGATCGCGGCCTTGAGGATCTCGTGCACCCGATCGCTCGGCGCCTCCTGATCCGCGGCAACCCAAGGGGAATAGAGCGGCGGGATCAGATGCGCCGGTGCGAAATAGGTCCCTCGCCCAGCGCCCCTCCAGAAATATTCCCACGCCACCGGGTCCAGGTCGGCAAGGACGGTTTGGACCAGGCTGAGCACCTGAAAGTTGAAGCAGCGGGTCACCAAGCCCAGGGATTCGAGCGCGCAACCGAGATAGCCTGGACGGGAGTTGTTCCGGCACAAGCGGAGGAAGGTGACCAGCACCCTCTCCATCTCCTTGACGGGCGTGTCGGGAGTCACGCGCTTGAGCAACGCCTCGGCGAAGCCCAGCCCGAGGCCGGCATGCATCATGGTCAGCGACTTTTCTGGCAGGCAGACGGCCTGGCCTTCCGTCAGGATGCCGTGGGCGCTGTCGCTCGCATCCCATTTCAAGGACCAGGTCCGCTGGGTGTAAACATGGCCGAGTCCCTCCACGCGCCAGATGTTCTCGAACTCGCTGACCTGGTAGGCCCGCTCGATCAACTCCGCGAGATCTAACTCGCCCTCCTTCGGTATGCGCAGGAAGTCGGGATTGTTGCGGACCAGAATGAAGATGTGGCGGGTGTTCATCGCTTGCTGGACGCTCAGCCTGCGCTGCGGTCCGATCCCCGCATAGGTGAGCTGCAGCTGGTGCCACAGCCGATTCGGCGTCTCGTGGCGATAGCGCCTCGAGTCAGGCGGCAGCGGAAAGGCCCACGCGGCCAGCTTGGTTAGGCATTCGTCCAGGGCGAGGAAGAGCACTGCGGCCGGATCACTCAGCCTTTCGAAAAGGCGCCTCCCGGATCGGTAGAAAAGGCCGGTCAGTGACCGCGGCCAAGGTCCCACCGCGCCCGGAGGCGGCGGGTTCTTGGGATCGACCAGATCTCCCGGCCCGCCCAGTAATTTGGCGATCCGCTGCACACAATAAAGCAGCAAGGCCCAAATGAAGCTGATGAGCGCCGTAATGAAGTCACGCATGGTTCACGCTTCCCCCAATCAAACCGGGCCGTTCGCTCCGGCGCCAGTGAAATCCGCAATCGGGCGGACCGGCTCAGCTCGAGCCCACGTCTGCCCGAAGGATGCAAGATATGGCTCAAATGCCAGCTACAATTCGTTCGGACGCCTCCCACAAACGCAGCGAATCGGCCTCGTCGTTCGCGCCCGGGTGCAACCTGGCGATGTTGCAATCCGCCAAGTAGCTGCCCGAGACACCGCGCATCGCCGGATGCACCGTCGCGTAGCATTGGGTCGCCGCTGCCTGTGAGACGGTCTTGAGCGCAAGCGGCGTCAGTAGACCCGTCATGGCGGCTTTCAAGAAATTCGGTACGGCGACGTTGCGAATGAGGTTGGTGGTCATGCTGATGCCCGGGTGGACGGCGTTGGACGTTCGCTCAGTCCCCTCGAATCGCCGGGCGAGCGCCTTGGCGAACAGCAGGTTGGCCAGCTTCGACTGCCCGTAGGCCTTCACGGGCCGGTAGCCGTTCTCGCCGCGTAAGTTATCCACATCGATGCCATTGAGTCCCGCCAGCCGATAGGCGGCGCTGCTGACGACCACGACCCGGCCGTCCTCCGCGAGATTCTCGAGCAATCCGGTGACGAGCATGAAGTGGCCGATATGGTTGATGAAGAACTGGCTCTCGTAACCGCAAACCCGCTGCAGGCTGGGCAGGGCCATGATCCCGGCGTTGCAGACGATCGCGTCGAGCTTGAGCTCAAGCCGTTGCAGCCGAGCCACGCACGCCCGGATCGATTCAGGATCCGAAAGATCGCATGCCAGTCCGAGAGCCCTGCCCTCCATCGGCGCGCAGGCCTTGCGTGCCACCTCTTGGCTTCGGGCGGTGCCGACGACATGACATCCCCGCGACGCCAGCACCCGCAGGGATTCGTGGCCCAGGCCGGAGTTGCAGCCGGTGATCAAGATGCGCCTCCCCGCCAACGACAGCCCGGCGGTGACCTCCTCGGCTGTCGATCCGTAGCCGAATCCCGAAGGACCGTCTGGCTTGATCAGGGCATAAAGCGACATCAATTTCCTCGGCTCGGCTCGTGAAATTGACGCAAATAACTCCACACAATCAACCTTTATTCCCAGGTTGGCTAGGGAATATGTCTGTTGCGGAGATAATTTGACAAGAATAGAGTTCGCCGCCCCTAAAAAGAGTGAACGGTGAGGAAAAAAACAGGTAAGATAGTCCGTGGGGGGAGCACATGAATCACTGTATTGCAGCCATATTGACGTCGCTAGTCGCGGTTGCCCTGGTCGCGCCGGCCGCGGCAGAGCATGCGGGCGACGCGGCAAAGACCAACAGCGCCGGCGCAGACACCTCACGGGACGAAGCCGGGGCCTCGCCGGCGGCGACATCCTCAACGAGAGCAAGCAAGGGGTTGCAGGACATCGTCGTTACTGCCAACCGCCGGCCTGAGTCGGTCCAACGATCCTCGTTGGCAATCGAGGTGCTCAATGGCAGCGCCCTTGCTGAAGCAGGTGTTACCAGGGTGGCGGACCTGCAAAACCTCGTCCCCGGCCTGAGCTCGGCATCGTCGGGTCAGAACATTTCAACTTATATTCGCGGCGTCGGCAGCCTTGCGACCGACGCTACTGCAGACAGCTCCATCGCCTACAACATCAACGGTGTGTTTATCTCTCGACCGAACGGCGTCGGGCCGATTTTCTTCGACCTGGCAAGGGTCGAGGTGCTCAAGGGCCCTCAGGGTACGCTTTACGGCCGCAACGCCAGCGGCGGCGCGATAAACCTGATCACCCGTCGGCCGGATGGCCGCCTGTCGACAGACATGTCCGTCGACGTTGGAAATTTCGATCTCATCAGGGTCTCGGGCGCGATGACCGTTCCGCTTGGCGAGACGCTGTCGATTCGCGCGGCGGCACAATATATCAATCATCGGGGTTACCTGACCGATGGCTATAACGACCAGGACGATGTTGCAGCGCGCCTGACAGCCCTGTGGGCTCCCGCCGCCGATCTGTCGGTGCTGCTGGTCGGCGAATTTGTCCATGCCGAGGGGCTGGGCTCGGCCGCCGCCTTCCGGTCGAGACGCCAAGCCGTTCCTGCCGATGCATGGACAGGTCCGAGCCAGGCGCCGCCGCCACAAGCCGCGATTCTCGGGCCAGACGACATCCTGACTAACGGATTCGTGGACACCGACATTTATGCTGTGAGCGCCGAGCTGAACCTCAATTTAGGCAAGGCGACACTGACCTTCATTCCCGCCTATCGGAATACCCGGCCAACCACCCTTACCTATCAGCCGGGCTTCTATTTTCTGCCGATCGAGACGGCGGAGCAACAGAGCTACGAAGTGCGGCTTGCGCATGAAGGGACGGGACCAAATTGGCTTATCGGCGCCTATTATTTCAGGGAGGATCAGACCCAGGACTATACTGCGCTCGCCCGGCCAATCCAGCAAAGCCATGTAATCACCCGCTTGGGAACGAACAGTTACGCCCTGTTTGGAGAAGCGAGTGTGATCCTGGCCAAGTCGTGGCGCGTAATCGGCGGGCTGCGCTACTCGCACGATAACAAGACGCAGGACGGACTCACGATTGCTACACTTCCCGCTCCCGCAACGATCAACAATTTTGGCCGCCGCACAGACGATAATATTTCATTCAGAGTTGGGGCCGAGCACGACCTTACAAACCGCCACATGCTCTTCGGGACCTTGGCAACGGGCTACAAAGCAGGCGGATTCTTCCCGAGCGTCCCGTTTCCCAACAACACATTTAAGCCGGAGACGATCACCGCCTTGTCCCTAGGATTGCGAAACTCGTTCCTGACAAACCGACTGCAAGTCAATCTCGAAGCCTTCTACTATCGTTATCACAACAAGCAGGAACGTTTTTTGGGCACTCTGCCCAGCGGCGGAGTAAATTTGCTTACGACAAATGCGGCCGAGGCTACGCTCTATGGCCTAAACCTCGACGTCGTTAGCCGGATCGGGGCGAGCACGCTCCGCGCGAACATCGAATATCTCCACACCCGCTACGATGCCTTTAGCTACGTCGTCGCGAACGCCGGGCCCTTTGCGCGGCTCGGTTATTCGGCCGTCGCGACGACTTGCGCCTTGGGGCCATTCACGACGCTCAGCCCGGTCGTCACCACTCAGCCCGTGGATTGCTCAGGCAAGCCGCTGCCCCATGCGCCGCGATGGTCGGGCTCCGTCAGCTACCGCCGCGAATTCATGCTGGGCAAGGGGGATCGGATCATACCCAGCGCAGTCATGCGCTTCGCCTCAGCCATGTTCCTCAGTCCCGACTTCATCTCGACTGGGCGCGATGATGGCTATGCATCGTTCGACGCCAACGTGACGTTCGCGCATGGGCCGTTCGAAATCAGCGCCTGGATGCGGAATATTACCAACGCGGTCATTTATACCGGCGGCTTTCGATATCCCTTTTCGTTCCACGAACCATCCGGAGATCCGACCTTGTTCTATGCAGATATTCGTCCGCCGCGGACGTTTGGCCTGACGTTCAAAACGGGCTTTTGATTTGGCCCTAAACCGCCAGCCGCCTCTTCGCAATTGATTGCGACGCAACTACGTCCGGTGCCGCAAACTTGTCGAAACCTATGCTGACCTGGACCGAACCCTTCTCGCAGCGGCCGCAGCGGTTCCGAGAAATCCACTCAGGCCGATACAATGCGCCGAACCCCAGCCTCATTCTCCGGCGCCAAAAGAGTCCGGAAACCGACTTCCACCAACTTCAGCGCGAAAAGTAAAAGTCGATAACGGACCTTATGAAACGGGGCGCCGCCCCGCACCGGGGTAAGGCAGACACCGCTCGCAGCTCGCTGAGCGCTCGCCACTACGAGTCTCGGGGTGAGTTGGGACGAGGACGACGCCTGGGTGCTCGCCTCCCGCCTTACCGGTACGCTCGGCTCGACCGTGCTGCTCGCACCAGATCACGACCAGCACTTTGAGCCCGCGCGACCTCGGCCTCGGCGCATGGCCGGCGCCTGCATCGGTCTGTTCATCGTCGCGCCAGGCAAAGGCGGGCCGCTTCAGCCCTTACCGCCGGAGGAAAAGCAGGAAGATCAGCACCAGGATGAGCAGGAGCCACAGCAGGAAGCACCACCAGCAATAGCGCCGGCCCCCGCCCCCATGATCTTCGCCGCCTCCGGGGCGTGTGACGACGACGGGTGGCCGGTCCGGCTGGCCGACGATGAGGACCGGGCCGCTCGTCGGGTCCCATTGCGCGGGGACGGTGTAGGTACCGTCGCCATTGTCGACCGGATCGCCGGTGATCGTCGTCCCGGCGCCGCCCGTCAGGGTCAGGCCATCGCCGCGGCCGGGGCCGACGAGATTGCCGTACTGATCGGAAGGCGTGATAACGATCGTTCCGGTCGCGGAACCGTCAGGCGCGGTGCCGGTCTGATGGGGATCGACGCCCGGAGCGGCAATCTCCACTCCGTCTGGGACGATGCCCTTGGCCGCGCGAAAGACGCCGCATCAGCGATCACGGCAGCCGCAGCGTTGACCAATGTGCCGCCCGCGTTGACCGGCGATGCCGACCCCGCCATTTGGCTGAGTGAGAGCTCCAGGTTTGCCCAAAGCGTCGCTTATGGCCTACCGATCGGCAATGGCGCCGGCCCCTTCACACTCGACGCCGCTTACCATTCCGGAGTCACGAGTACGGCCAAGGAGCGCGTCAGTCTCGCGGGGGCGCGGCTGGGAAGGCTGATCAATGCGGCGCACGTTACGGTGAGGGGCGATCCGAAGTCGCGCGTGTGCCACGTCTAAGGGTGGCTTCGTGCATTTGATTCGCTGACAGAAGGCGGACGCGAGGAACCGCTCGGCCTCAGAAGCAATTCCGTCCGGTGACGACCCTCGTCTCCCGCGTGGCCTACGTACCGCCGATGGAGCCCTGCCTCGCCGACGAGGCGCCAGAGGGCGCGAGTTGGATTCACGAACTCAAATACGACGGCTACCGGACGCAGATCGCGATCCAACCTGGCGACCGTCGCCTACATGCTCGCCTGCGTCGCCGCCGAGACGGGTCGAATTTCACGGATGGGGTAGCCGCGTGCCCGATGTCAAGAAGCCGGACCGCATCTCGATCGACCTGGACCGCGACGAAGGGCTCGGCTTCGATGAGGTGAAGCGCACGGCGTTTGACGTGTACGACGGCCTGGCGGCCATCGGGCTGGAAAGCTTCCCGCTTCTGACCGGCGGGAAGGGCCTTACATGCCGTCGCGCCGCTCACGCCGGTCGCGGAATGGCCTGAGGTGAAGGCGTTCGCCTAAGGCTTCTGCACCGCGCTCGCCGAAGCACATATCAGGGAATCGCGCCAGAGACGGGTTCGCACCAGACTGCATGGCGCGCCAGCGATTTCAATGACTTATGTGCGATTATACGTCTCTTCGATAGGGTTGGAATAGCGGCCGCATTTCCGAGGCTTGCAGGGGCCTTCCCACCATTTGAGGCCGAGAGACCATTTGTCCGCACGGGAAGGCCGGCTTCTGGCCTAACTCGCCGCGACCAAAATAAGTGGCCCCAAGCGGAAGTTTGCCAGCTCGGGACGTCCGCTCGTGGCCGATAGCGGGCCGGCGGATTTCGGACCGCATTCGCGAAAAATACACAATCCGGCGAGGATTCGACGTGGTTGATGCCGCAGGTCGTATCCCCGCCATCGTTACAAGGGGGAGGCCGGCGATCAGGATCGAGCCCGTGCACATGCAGCGGGGATCCAGCAATATGACCACGCTGATGCTTTCGGGTGGCGGAAGGCAACGCCCGCTGCAACCTCCGCGTAGTACCGTTCACGATGCGCGGTCGGGTCCATCAGCCTCCACCGTTCTTACTGCAGCGGCTGCGTTCAAGATCTCCCGATCCGACGTTGATTCCAGCGTTTCGTCAGACGAGCATGTGAGATCAGGCTGCGATCTCGGCATCTCGAATGGGGCCGCCTCCTCATAGAGCCTCTTGAGCTCCGCGAGGCAGGCCGGCTCCTCCACAAGATCCGACCGCACAATCCCGCCCGGATGGAGATCGAAGCGGTCGAGATACGCCGAGAGGAAGTAAGCGTGCCAGTCGTCCGGCTCAGTGTCTCCGCGATCGCGGCACTGCAGTCGGCGTAGAGTGGTCGCTTGGTCGCACCATAACAGCGCCGACGGTATCCACAGGTCCCAACCGGCGGCGAAGACCTCGCGAGGCACGAGAGTCGCGACCGTCACCCAGCCCCGGTCGAGAATCAGGGGCTCCCCACGCTCGGCGGCCTGCAAGTGAGACAGGATAGCGCGGCGCCCGATTGCGAGCGTATCCAGATGCCGGCCAGCTTCGTACGCCGCGATCAGCCTGCCACCAAGTTGGCCCCCGAAAGGGCGCACGTACCGTGCCCCCACGGCATCGGCGAGCTGCCGGGCGAGGGTCGTCTTGCCGGCCGCGTCATGTCCGTCGAGGGCGAGTAGCTTCAGGCCTCACTCGCCCTATAGGGGTGCAGTGCGACCTCGCGGCGTTCGTCGTCGGCTTCGAGCCAGAAGTGCCGGGCCTCTCCCTCCTCAAGCAGCCGTCGCGCCTCACCGATCATCTCCATCTGTCCGCGGGGAGACACGCGCGCGCCAGCTCGATCACTCGTCAGGTGGAGGACTACGGTTCGGTTATCGACCGCCACCGTGACGCGGGCGCCTATTTTCGGCTCCATCCCTAGCGCCTTCCTCGCGCTCAGCGGCAGCGTAACGACTCCCCCGGGGGAAATCTTGGAACTCCGATTCTTGACCGTCAGCATGTCAAAACCTCTCTCAAGCTGCGAGCCGATCCATGGCTTCCCCGAACACGATCGAATGAAGCCTCTTGTACCGCTCGAGTACGTCTGCGGCTTCGCCGCCGGACCGCCAGTTGTCCTTATCCAGCGCCTCACCCTCGTCTGATGCGCTGCCGCGGACACGCATGCAGTCTGGACTAATCTCGCCGAAGATCACCTGACC
>JAQGLF010000184.1 GCA_028293025.1 Alphaproteobacteria bacterium | reverse complement strand
GCTGCAGCTGACGATCTACCACACCTGGCATATCCGCGATGAGATCCTGATCCGGCCGGGCGTGCCCGTGCTCGACCTGCTCAACGGCTCGGCCGTCGGCAGCCGCGGCGGCCAGCCGCAGCACGAGATCGAGGCCACCGCCGGCATCTTCAAGAACGGCCTCGGCGCGCGGCTCGCCGCCAATTGGCAGAGCGGCACGCTGGTCCGCGGCGGCCCGAGCCCGCTCGGCGGCACCACCGGCGACCTTCGTTTCTCGTCGATCGCCACCCTCAACTTCCGTCTCTTCGCGGATCTCGGCCAGCAGCCCAAGCTGGTCCGCGCCCATCCCTGGCTGCGCGGCACGAGGATCAGCATCGGCGTCGACAATCTGTTCGACACGCGCCTGCGCGTCACCGACCAGAACGGGGTGACGCCGATCAGCTACCAGCCCGCCTTGCTCGATCCGCTCGGACGGGCAATCCGCCTCAGCATCCGCAAACAGTTCTTCTAACTTTACCGGCCTTCCGGCTTTACACCGGCGTGGAAAGGCGGGACGGGCGCCTCATGGAGGCGGACGGCCCTTTCGACCGGCAAATGCGGCGGCTGCGGCGCGACCGGGCCGCAGGGCGTTTCGGCACGGCCGATTATCTCCACCGGCTGACCGCGGACGAGCTGCTCGAGCGGCTCGGCTTCGTCCGCCGAAGCTTCGCCCGCGCGCTCGCGCTCGGCTGCGGCGACGATTATCCGGCCGCGCGGCTGCGCGAACGCGGCATCGCGGTGACGCAGGCGGATGCCGGCTTCGCCTTCGCCGGCGCGGGCGGCGTCCAATGCGACGAGGATTTCCTGCCTTTCGCCGACGGCAGCTTCGACCTAATCGTCTCGATCGGCGCGCTCGACAGCGTCAACGACCTTCCCGGCGCGCTGCTGCTCATCCGGCGCGCGCTCCGGCCGGACGGGCTGTTCCTCGGCGCCATGGCGGGGGCCGGCTCGCTGCCGCGGCTGAAGGCGGCGATGCTGGCGGCCGACGACGCCGAAGGCGGCGCGGCCGCGCCCCGCATCCACCCGCAGATCGACCTGCGCGCCGCCGGCGATCTGCTGACCCGCGCCGGCTTCGCGCTTCCAGTCGTCGACGCGCACGGGATCGACGTGCGGTTCGCCGGCCTCCTCGGCCTGGTACGCGATCTTCGCGCGATGGGCGGGACGAACCTGCTCCGGACGCGGCCGCGAAAACCGCTCGGACGGCTGGGCCTGGCCGCGGCGGCTGCCGACTTCGCCGCGCACGCGGCGGCCGACGGCAAGACCGCCGAACGGTTCGAGATCCTGCATCTGCTCGGCTGGGCGCCCGCCCCCGACCAGCCGAAGCCCGCCCGGCGCGGCAGCGCGACCATGTCGCTCGCGACCGCGCTGAAGCCGCGCTCAGATTAGAGCCTCGAGCCGGGCGATCAGCGGGATGTCCGCCGGCGGCATGCCGGCCCCGTCCATCTCCGCGGGCCGCAGCCATTTGAGCTCGGCGGCGTCGAGCGGCCGCGGCACGCCCTCCCACAGGCGGCAGACATAAAGCAGGAGGAGCATGGGCCGGCCGGTCCGTTCGGGACTGTCGGCGCTGGCGAAGGCGGCGGGCGCGAGGGAAGCGGGATCGACGAGGATGCCGAGCTCCTCCGCGAGCTCGCGCGCCAGGGCCGCCTCGGGCCGCTCGCCCGGCTCGACCTTGCCGCCGGGGAATTCCCACAGCCCCGCCATCGCGCGGCCGGGCGCGCGGCGCTGGAGCAGCACCCGCCTTTCCGCGTCGACCAGAGCCGCGCACACCACCATCAAGATCGGCGTCATTGTCGGATTTTTTTCCAGGAGAGGCGTCCGCGGTAGGAAAGCATTAACGAGAAGCGCTTATCCACCCGTGCTCGATGGGCGCAATGCCTCTTTGGGGATAAGGTCGATGAACCCTTTTGCAAAGCTGATCCGCGACAAGAAAGCGGCAACGGCAATCGAATACGGGCTGATCGTTGCGCTCATCGTCATTGCCATGATCGCGGGTCTGCAGGTCTTTGCCGGCAGCACGATCGGCATGTGGAATTCCGTGCAGCAGAATGTCGCAGCCAACGGCTGACGCACCGGGAAGACGGGATGAAGTCGCTAACCTTTTGGCAACTTCCTTCCCCTAGACCCGGTACGGCTCGCCCGAAGTGGACAGGGGGCGGCACGGAAGTGTGGACTTTCGAAGCATTGAAAACAGGAGACCGGAAATGTCATTCATTCGCAAATTCATCAAGAACGACAAGGGCGCGACCGCCATCGAATATGGTCTGATCGCCGCTCTGATCGCCGTCGCGGCGATTTCGGCCATGAAGGGTGTGGGCTCGACCCTCAACAGCACCTTCAGCAACGTTTCGACCCAGATGGGCAGCTAATCCGGTCCTGAACGCGGGGCGGCCGCAGCAGCGCTTCGACCGCCCTTCGTTCACCGGATTGTCCAAGGTCGACTTAAAACTCGGGAGAACAAATATGTTCAAGCTCATGCAGCTGTTGAAGAACAGCAAAGGCGCCACGGCCATCGAATATGGCCTGATCGCCGCCCTGATCGCCGTCGCCGCCATCACCGCGAT
>JAQGLF010000356.1 GCA_028293025.1 Alphaproteobacteria bacterium | reverse complement strand
TCGTGTCGACGATCGTCCTGTGGGCGCTCCTGTCCTTCCCGCAGCCCAAACCGGGCCAGAGCGCGCTCGACAGTTCGATCGCCGGAAAGTTCGCCTCGGGGCTCGAAGTCCTGGTGCGGCCGATCGGCTTCAATCACGAGATCGCGCTCGCCTTGATCCCGGCCATGGCGGCGCGCGAGGTCGCCGTCTCCGCGCTCGCCACCGCTTATTCGGTGCAGGAGAATGACGAGGCGAAAGCCGGGCAGTCGCTGATCGGCAGCCTGCGCGGCCGCTGGTCGCTGCCGACCGCCCTCGCCTTCCTCGCCTGGTTCGTCTTCGCCCCGCAATGCCTGTCGACGATCGCCGTCACGCGCCGTGAAACGAACGGCTGGAAGTGGCCGGCCTTCATGCTAGGGTATCTCTTCACCCTCGCCTATGTGGCGGCGGGCGCGACCACCTGGAGCGCCGTCGCCCCGGGCCTATAGGACAGAGCAGGAGAGCGAAAAGATGGCGGGCGTCAACAAGGTGATCCTGGTGGGCAATCTCGGCGACGATCCCGAGGCCCGCTCGCTCAACAATGGCGGCGAGGTCGTGAACCTGCGAGTCGCCACGTCGGAGAGCTGGAAGGACCGCGAGGGCAACCGCCAGGAGCGGACCGAGTGGCACCGCGTCGTCATTTTCAACGAGAATCTCGGCAAGGTCGCCAAATCCTATCTGCGCAAGGGCTCCAAGGTTTACCTCGAGGGCCAGATCCAGACCCGCAAATGGCAGGACCAGTCGGGCGCAGATCGCTATTCGACCGAGATCGTCCTCCAGCGCTTCCGGGGCGAGCTCGTCCTCCTCGACAGCCGGGGCAGTGGCGCCGGCGGTGGCGGCGAGGATTTCGGCGAAGCGGGCGGCAGCGCGGGCGGCTTCGGCGCGGGAGCCGGCGGCAATCGCCAGTCCCGTCCGGCGCCCGCCTTCGACAGCGACCTGGACGACGACGTTCCGTTCTGACGAGCTTATATAGCTCGTCACCCCGGCGCAGGCCGGGGTCTCGTGGAGAAGAGCCGTGACCTCTTGTGCCGAGATCCCGGCATTCGCCGGGATGACGGCGTAAGGCTGGGCCTATTCCCCCAACTTGTCCTTGAGCCCCTGCAGCACCGCGAAGGGGCTCGACTCCCGCACTGCCTGCTCCTCGTCCTTCACCCCCGCCGCGCGCAACGCCGCTTCGGCGCCGGGCGCGCGCGGCCAGGGGTCGAGGCTGAGCGAGAGGGTCTCGGCCGCCGCTTCGCCGAGGTCGATCGCGGCCCCGTCGTAGAAAATGACGTCGAGCTCCGCTTCGCCGAGCTCGATCTCGTCCTCGGCGCCGGTCTCGGGCGGCGGCCGGAACTCGATCCGGAACGGCGTTTCGATCCGCGCCTCGACCGGCTCGGCGGTGGCGACGCAGCTCTGGGTGACGGCGGCGCGAAGGATGCCGGCGGCGGTCACGGTCTCGCCCTCGCGGCTGAGCGCCGCCTCGGCCTCCAGCCGGCCGATGGCGACGAGGCCGAAGCGCCCGGCAAGCGCCGCCCGCTCCGCTTCGTCCGCTTCGATGGCGACCGCGCGCGGCGCGGCGCCGAGCGTGTCGACCCGCCAGATTCGGCTGAATTCGGGGTTCATCCGATCTCTCCCGCCAGCAGCGCTTCGAGCGGCAGGCTCCGCAGCCGCGCGCGCAACGCCTCCAGCCGGCCGGCGACGAAGCGCAGCTTCGCTTCCTCCACTTCCTCGCCGCCGAAGACGTTGCGGCGGACCGGGGCGTCGAGCGCCTCCGCCTCCCGGAAGGCGGCGAGCCGGCCGCCGAGCGCCCCGACCAGCCGGCCGACATGCTTGCCGACGACGAAATCGCCGATGCCGATCTCGCGCAGGCTCGAATCCATGTCGGCGATGAAAGCCTCGGTGAGCAGGACCGATTCGTGCCGTGTCCGCTCCGCCTCCGCCTCGAGCCGCAGCAGGACGAGCGCCATCACCGCCGCGACCATGGCGAAACGGCCGTCGATCGTGTCGGGGACGCCGCCTTCGCGATACCAGGCGGGGTCGCGGGCGAGCGCCACCGCCGCCTCGTAAAGCGGCCGCAACCGCGCGCGTTCGCGGCTTTGTCCGAACAGGGTCTGGAAAAAGGTCAGGGTCGTCGCTCCATCGGCGGCGGCGATACTTGCGCCGCTTCGGCTTTTCCGGATATTGGGGGCTCCCGTCCTTGCCTGCAAGGCGGCCGCGGGGGCGCGGCCTCAATCGGCAGAATCAGGAGTGTTTTGAAGATGATTTCCCGCCGCCGCCGCGCCGCCCCCCTCATTGTCGGCGTCGTGCTCGCCGGAGCGCTCGCGCTCGGCGCCTGCACCCGCGTCCGCGACCATCAGGGCTTCATCCTCGAAGAAACCCTGGTCAGCGCCATCCAGCCGGGCACCGACACCAAGGATTCGGTGATGAACACGCTCGGCCGGCCGAACTTCACCGGCTCGTTCGACCAGAACGACTGGTATTACGTGTCCCGCGACACGCGGAACATGGCCTACAACCATCCGCATCCGGACAGGCAGACGATCCTCCACATCCGCTTCGACGCGGGCGGCAACGTCGCCTCGGTCGATCGCCGCGGGCTGGAGCAGGTCGCCTCGATCCGTCCGAGCGGCGACAAGACGCCGACCTTGGGCAGCCGGCGCAGCCTGTTCGACGAATTGTTCGGCAATATCGGCGCGGTCGGCTCCGCCGGCAGGGGCGCTCCGACCACCGACAATCCCAACCCGAAATAGCGTCGGTTTTCTCGCCCAGAGTCTGTTCGATTGATATGGAAATACCGTTCGGGCTGAGCTTGTCGAAGCCGTCCCTTCTGTTCTTCAGTAGCAGAAGAAAGGGAGGGCTTCGACAGGCTCAGCCCGAACGGAGGGGTGATTCAATCTGACCCTGACCGTCTCTAGCCGACGATGCCGCCGGCGGCGAGGACGGCGAGCGTCACCAGGTCCGACGCGCTCGCGGTCATCGTCGCGATCTGCACCTGGTGGTTCATGCCGACGAGGATCGGGCCGATCACCGCGTCGCCGCCGAGCTCGCGCAGCAGCTTCGCCGAGATGTTCGCGGTCTGCAGGCCCGGCATGACCAGCACGTTGGCGGGACCGTTGAGGCGGCTGAACGGATAGACGCGCTGCATCGCCGGGTTGAGCGCCACGTCCGGCGACATCTCGCCTTCATATTCGAAGCCGACGTCGCCGCGCGCGTCGAGGATTTTGACGGCGTCGCGGATCCGCTCGAGATAGGAGCCTTCCGGGTCGCCGAAATTGGAATAGGAGAGGAAGGCGACCCGCGGCTCGTGGCCCATGCGGCGGGCGACGCTCGCCGTCTGGACCGCGATCTCCGCCAGCTGCTCTGCGGTGGGCCGCTCGGTGACGGTGGTGTCGGCGATGAAGGTGGTGTGGCTCTGGCCGACGAGGATATGGACTCCGAACGGCGTCGTCCCTTCCTTCGGGTCGAGCACCAGCTCGATCTGCCCCAGGCTCTGGGCGTAGGGCCGGGTGACGCCGGTGATCATCACATCGGCCTCGCCGAGCGCGAGCAGCAAAGCGGCGAAGACGTTGCGGTCCTGGTTCACCATCCGCTCGACATGGCGCCGGAGGAAGCCGCGCCGCTGCACCCGGCGGTAGAGCGTGTCGACCATCTCGTCGATGCGGCCGTAGACGCGGCTGTTGAACAATTCGAAATCCTCCGGCCGCTCGACGCCGAGCGCGCGCAGCCGGTCGCGCACGTCGTCCCGCCCGACCAGCACCGGAATGCCGTAGCCGCCGTCGCGAAAGGCGATGGCGGCGCGCAGCACGACGTCCTCCTCGCCCTCCGCGAACAGCACCCTTTTCGGATTGGCCCGCGCCGCCTCGTAAGCGAGGCCGAGGACGGAGGTGGTCGGGTTGAGCCGCGCGCGGAGCTGGGTCCGGTAGGCAATCATGTCCTTGATCGGGAAGCGGGCGACGCCGCTGTCCATCGCCGCCTTCGCCACCGCCGCCGGCACCACCTCCATCAGCCGCGGGTCGAAGGGCGCCGGGATGATGTAATCGGCGCCGAAGCAATGGGCGCGACCGCCATAGGCCGCGGCGACTTCCTCCGGCACCTGCTGGCGGGCGAGCTCCGCCAGCGCCTCGGCGGCGGCGATCTTCATCTCGTCGTTGATCGTCGTCGCCCGCACGTCGAGCGCGCCGCGGAAGATGAAGGGGAAGCCGAGCACGTTGTTGACCTGGTTCGGATAATCGGACCGGCCGGTGGCGACGATCGCGTCGGGCCGCGCCGCCTTGGCGTCGGGCGGCGAGATTTCGGGATCGGGATTGGCCATGGCGAAGATGATCGGTTTGGGCGCCATCGCCATCACCATCTCCGGCTTCAGCGCCCCGGCCGCGGAGAGGCCGAGGAAGATGTCGGCGCCGACCAGGGCCTGTTCCAGCGTCCGCGCCTCGGTCACGGCGGCATGGGCCGACTTCCACTGGTCCATGCCCCCGGCGCGGCCCTGGTAGATGACCCCCTTGCGGTCGCACATGATGACATGGTCGTGGCGCACGCCCATCGCCTTGATCAATTCGGTGCAGGCGATGGCGGCGGCGCCGGCGCCGTTCACCACCACCCGGACGTCCTTCAGCGCCCGGCCGGTCAGGTGGCAGGCGTTGATCAGGCCGGCGGCGGTGATGATCGCGGTGCCGTGCTGGTCGTCGTGGAAGACCGGGATCTTCATCCGCTCGCGCAGCGTCTGCTCGATGATGAAGCAGGCGGGCGCGCCGATATCCTCGAGGTTGATGCCGCCGAAGCTCGGCTCCATCAATGCGACCGCGTTGATGAAAGCATCGGTATCCTCGGTGTCGAGCTCGATGTCGATCGCGTCGACGTCAGCGAAGCGCTTGAACAGCACCGCCTTGCCTTCCATCACCGGCTTGGAGGCGAGCGCGCCGAGATTGCCGAGGCCGAGGATGGCGGTGCCGTTGGAGATGACGGCGACGAGATTGCCCTTGGCGGTATATTCATAGGCCTTGGACGGATCCTCGGCGATGGCGCGGACCGGGACGGCGACGCCCGGAGAATAAGCGAGGCTGAGGTCGCGCTGCGTCGCCATCGGCTTCGAGGCGATGATCTCGATCTTCCCCGGCCGCCCCTGCGAATGGAACAGCAGGGCCTCCTGCTCGGAGAATTTGACGCTGCTGCCTTCGCTCATCGCGCTCTCCCGGCTGTGGGACACCTGCCTTAGGGCGTGAAGGATCGACGCCGCAACAGCCGAATCCCGTTCCATGGCCGCGCCCGAATGGGTAGGCTGCCGCGATGGCGACACAGGCGAAGACCAGCGCGGGGCCCACCCCGATGATGGCGCAATATCTCGCGCTCAAGGCCGAGGCGCCCGATTGCCTGCTCTTCTACCGGATGGGCGACTTCTTCGAGCTCTTCTTCGACGACGCCAAAGCCGCCGCACGGTGCCTCGACATCGCGCTCACCGCCCGCGGCGAGCATGAGGGCGAGCCGATCCCGATGTGCGGCGTGCCGATCCACGCCGCCGAAGCCTATCTCGCCCGGCTGATCAGGGGCGGCTTCCGGGTCGCCATCGCCGAGCAGATCGAAAGCCCGGCGGAGGCGAAGAAGCGCGGCGCCAAATCGGTGGTCGACCGCGCCATCGTCCGGGTCGTCACCGCCGGCACGCTGACCGAGGAGGCTCTGCTCGATTCGCGCGCGGCCAATTGGCTGGTCGCGGTGGCGCGGGTCGGCGAGCGCTGCGGCCTCGCCGCCGCCGACGTCTCGACCGGCCGCTTCGAATTGGGCTCGATCCCGGCGGCCGCGCTCGACGCGGAGCTGGCGCGGCTCGGCGCCGCCGAGATCGTCGCGCCCGAGCCGGTCGACGGCCTCTCCGTCACCGAGCGCAAGGCCGGCTTCGACAGCCTCGCCGCCGAGCGGCGGCTGAAGGAGCGATTCGAGGTCGCCACCCTCGACGGCTTCGGCGCCTTCGACCGCGCCGCTCTATGCGCCGCCGGCGGCCTTCTCTCCTATCTCGACGAGGTCGCGCGCGAGTCGCTGCCCTTCCTGCGCCCCCCGGTGCCGCGCTCGGCCGGCGACCATATGATGATCGACGCGGCGACGCGCGAGAGCCTGGAGCTGACCGCCGCTTCGACCGGCGGCCGCGCCGGCAGCCTGCTCCACGCCGTCGACCGCACCGTCACCGGCGCCGGGGCGCGGCTGCTCGCCGCCGATCTCGGCGCGCCGTTGCTCGACCGGCGGGCGATCGAGGCGCGGCTCGACCTCGTCGCCTTGTTCGAGCGCGACGCGGGCGCCCGCGACATGCTGCGCCGCCGGCTGAAGGCGCTCCCCGATATCGGCCGCGCTCTGGGCCGGCTCGTCGCGGGGCGCGGCGGCCCGCGCGACCTCGCTTTGCTGCGCGACGGGCTCGAGGAAGCGCGCCGCCTCCACGCCCGCCTGGCCGCTTTTCCAGAGCCGCCGATGCTGCTGGCCGCGCTGCTGCCGGCGCTCACCGGCCAGGGCGCGCTGGTCGACCTGCTGAGCCGGGCGCTGGTCCCGTCGCCGCCGCTCGACGCCGCTCAGGGCGGCTATATCGCGGAGGGTTACGACCATGGGCTGGACGCGCTCCGCGCCTCCGGCGGCGAGGGCCGGCGCGCGATCGCCGGGCTCGAGGCGCGCTATCGCCAGCAGACCGGAATCGCGACGCTCAAGATCCGCCATAACGGCGTGCTCGGCTATCATATCGAGGTTCCGGCCAGGCATGCCGATCCGCTGATGCGCGCCGAGAGCGGCTTCACCCATCGCCAGACCCTGGCCGGAGTGGTGCGCTTCAACGCGCCGGACCTGCACGAGCAGGCGATGCAGGTCGGCCAGGCCGGCGCCCACGCCCTCGCCGCCGAGGCCGCCCATCTCGAGGAGCTGAATGGGGCGGCGCTGGCCCAGGCGGAGCCGATCGCCGCCGCCGCCGACGCGCTCGCCCGGCTCGACGTCGCCGCCGCTCTGGCCGAGCGGGCGGCCGAGGGGGGCTGGTCGCGGCCCTATTTCACCGACCGCAATTGCTTCGAGGTGACCGGCGGCCGCCATCCCGTCGTCGAGGAGGCGGTGCGCGCCGGCGGCGGCCGCTTCGTCGCCAATGATTGCGGCCTGTCCGACGACA
>JAQGLF010000110.1 GCA_028293025.1 Alphaproteobacteria bacterium | reverse complement strand
ACATAGCCGTCGGCCGAGATCAGGAAGCCCGAGCCGAGCGAGCCGCCGCGCTGCGTCACCGGCGCGTTGCCGCCGCCGCTGGCGCCGCCGCCATTGTCGTCCTGGTCGGGAACCGGCGCGCCGAACTGGCGGAAGAATTCCTCGAAGCCGGGCGGCAGCTGGCTGTTCTGGCTGACCCGGAGGGTCTGCTTGGTCGAGATGTTGACCACCGCCGGCGCGAGCCGCGCGGTGAGGTCGGCGAAGCTCATCGGCGCGCCGGCGCGCGGCGCGGCCGTCGCCATCACTGCGGGTTCGTTCTGGGCGGTCTGGGCGCCGACCGGGCCCACGGTCAGCGTGGCGGCGGCGCCGCCGGCAAGGATGGCGGCGGTGAGGCCATAGACGTAACGCACGTTGGGTATCTCCTCATATTTTCAGCGCCCGGGCGGGCAGACCCGGGCGCTCGATCCGATGCTCGCGAAGCTATGTGGTGCGGCTGAACCTGATTTGAATAGGCTCGATCGCCGGGGAGGCCGCCGCTCTCATTTGCGTCCCCTGAATTCGCGCAGATATTCGTTGTCGGGCGAAAGGATGATGCTCGACCGGCCCTGATCGGGGTTCGGGGTCCTGGCGTTGGCGCCGAAGGTCGTCTCGTAGGACTGCATCGCCCGGTAGAAAGCGAAGAAGTCCGGATCCTTGTTGAAGGCTTCGGCATAGGTGCTCGCCGCCTCGGCATCGGCCTCGGCATGGATGATCTGCGCCTGCTTGTAGCCCTGCGCCTTGATCGAATTGGCTTCCTGCTCGCGCGCGGTGCGCATCCGCTGGAAGGCGGATTCGAGCGTGCCTTCGGGCAGATCCGCCTTCTTGATGCGGACGTCGACGATCTCGGCGCCATATTGGTTGGCGACCCTGTTCAGCGCCGAGCGGATGTTCGCCATGATCTGGCCGCGCTCCGGGCTCAGCAGCGCGGCGAACGGCCGCTTGCCGAGCTCGTTGCGCGCCGCCGATCCGAGGATCGGCTGGAGCTGGGCGCTGACATTCTGCTCGGTCCTGGCCGTGCTGTACATCCTCAGCGGATCGATGATCCGGAAGCGGGCGAAGGCGTCGACCTCCATGCGCTGCTGGTCGGTCGAGAGCACCTGCTGATTGTCCATCTCGACGCTCTGGATGCGTTTGTCGATCCAGACGATCTGCTCCACGAACGGGGTGCGGGCGATGAGCCCGGCCCCGGTGCTGCCGAATGCGACGCCGGCCCGATAGGGGTTGATCACCCGGATCGGCTTGCCCCAGCGGACGATCACCGCCTGCTCGGTCTCCGGCACGGTAGCGAAGGTCGCGCCGGCGACGATCAGCAGCATGATCGCGGCGAAAGCGAGGGCGATCGGATTGCGCAAGGTCGGGTTCACCTCTGCTCCCCTTGCGGTGGCCTCGGCCGCGCCTCGGGCAGCGGCAGGTAGGGCACCACGCCCGGCGCCTCGACGATCGTCTTGTCCACCTTCGACAGCACCCGCTCCATCGTCTCGTAATACATGCGGCGCCGCGTGACTTCCGGGGCCAGCTTGTACTGGGCATACACCTTGTCGAAGGCGGCGGCCTCGCCCTGGGCGTGCGCCGTCACCTGCTGCGCATAGCCCCGCGCCTCGTTGACAGAGGATTGCGCGTCCTGCTGCGCGGCCGTCACCGCCTTGAAGGCGTCGTTGACCTTTCCGGGCGGATCGGACTGGCGGATCGCGACGCCTTCGATCTGGACGCCGGCGCCGTAACGGTCGAGGACCTGCTGCATCAGCAATTGCACCCGACCCTCGATCTCGCCGCGGCCGGCGCCGATCGCCTCATCGAGCGTCACGGTCGCCACCGCCGCCCGCATCGCGCTTTCGGCGACCTGCTGGATCGTCGCCTGCGGATCCTGCACGCTGAACAGATAGAGCTGCGGATCGCGAACCCTCCAGCGGACGGTGTAGGCAAGGTCGATGATATTCTCGTCGCCGGTCAGGATGAGATTTTCCTGGCTGCCGCCGCTCGCGCCGATATCGATCGAGCGGATCTGGTTGTCGACCTTCTCCATGCTCTCGATCGGCGACGGCAAGGTGAAATTGACGCCGGACCCGACGGTCCGGCTGTACTTCCCGAACAAAGTGACGACGCCCTGCTCCTGCGGGCCGACCCGGTGGAAGCTGGTGAAGACGATCCACAGCAGCAGGAAGACGCCAATGCCGTAGAGCCAATAGGGCTTGCCCTCCTGATAGGGGAAGCGGCCGCCGAAGCGTTCGCGGCTCCTCTTCAGGAAATCGTCGATCGAGCCGAGATTGGGAGCGACCACCGGCCGGCGCTTGCGCGGCGGCTGGCTCCAGGGGCTGCGCGGGCCGCCGCCGTCCCCATCTCCGCCGCCGTCGCCGCCGCCGGACGGTCCCCAGGGGCCGCCCTTATTCTCGTTCATCGTCGCGGCGGAGCGCGTGCCCCACCCCCAGAAAGCTTGTCATGATGCCTTTATAGGGACCGCCCATGCGGAAAAACAGTGGCAAGCGGGCCGCCGCGCCTTATCTGCCGGGCGATGAGCGACGATCCCGGGACACTCGAGCAAGCCTTGGCCGGACTTCCCGAGGCGGCGGCGCGCGCTTCGGCGCTGCGCCTGCAGGGCGGGACCGCCAGCCTGGTGCTCGATGCGACCGGGCTCGACGCCCGCCATCGCGCGGCGCTGGAGGCGCAGGTCCGGGCCGCTTTGCTCGCCGCCCCCGGCGTCGGCGAGGTCCGGATCGCGCTGACGGCCGAGAAGGTCGAGCGGACGATCGTCGCCATCGGCAGCGGCAAGGGCGGCGTCGGCAAATCGACCATCGCCGCCAACCTCGCCGTCGCCCTCGCCCGCGCCGGCCGCAGGATCGGACTGGTCGACGCCGACATTTACGGCCCGTCCCAGCCGCGGATCATGGGCAATTATGAGCGGCCGGAGCTCGCCGACAAGCAGATCGTGCCGGTCGAGGCCTGGGGCGTCCGGATGCTGTCGATCGGCCAGCTGGTCGAGGCGGGAAGCGCGCTCGCATGGCGCGGCCCGATGGCGGCGAGCGCGCTCGGCCAGCTGGTCGAGGGCGACTGGGGCGATGCGGAGATGCTCGTCGTCGACCTGCCGCCCGGAACCGGCGACATCCAGCTCTCGCTGATCCAGAAATGGAAGCCGGCGGGCGCGGTCATCGTCTCGACGCCGCAGGATCTCGCCTTGATCGACGCCACCCGCGCCATCGACCTGTTCCGCAAGATGGACGTGCCCTTGCTGGGCCTGATCGAGAACATGTCGGGCTATGCCTGACCCCATTGCGGCGAGATCTCCGACCCGTTCGGGGCCGGCGGCGCCGAAGCGGCGGCGAAGGTGATGGCGATCCCCTTCCTCGGCCGCATCCCCCTCACCCTCTCGATCCGCCGCGCCTCGGATGCCGGCACGCCGCCGGCCGCCGGCGAGGGCGAGGAAGCCGCGATCTTCGCCGCCCTGGCCGCGCGGCTGCTCGAGCAGTTGAACCGAAGCCCGGACTGACGGTTTCGTGAAGGACGAAGGAGGACGGACATGCCCCTCACCCGCGACGAGGATATCGCCGATCTGCTCGCCAATACCCGCACCATCGCGATGATCGGCGCGTCCGACCGGCCCGACCGGCCGAGCTACGGCGTCATGCGTTATTTGCAGGAACGCGGCTATCGCGTCCTTCCGGTCAATCCGCAGATCACCGGCGAGCATGTCCATGGCGAATATGTCTGGCGCGCGCTGTCCCAGATCGGCGAGCCGATCGACATGGTCGACATCTTCCGCCGTCCCCAGGCCGCCGGCGAAGCGGTCGACGAGGCGATCGCGGCCGGCGCCAAATCGGTCTGGCTGCAGCTCGGCGTGATCAACGAGGAGGCCGCCGCCCGTGCCGAGGCCGCCGGCCTCAAGGTGGTCATGAACCGCTGTCCTGCGATCGAGATTCCGCGGCTAGGCCTGCCGAAGGTCGGCTAGGGGGACACCGCTCCCGCCGGCCATTGCCCGCGCAGGAAGGTCTCCAGCGCCGGGAAGAAGATGCCGGGCTGCTCGACATGGGCGAGGTGGCCGGCATGGCGGACGACCAGCAGCCGCGCATTCGGATAGGCCGCGGCCCAGGCCTCGGCGCCGGCGCGGGGCACCGGGTCCGCCTCGCCGTAGAGGATCAGGACCGGCGCCCTCACCCGGCCGAGCAGGGGCCGCAAATCGTAGCCGGGCAGGCCCGCCCAGATCAGCTTGTTGACGAGAAGCTGGCGCCGCACCGCCTCGGGCCCGCCGGCGCAGGCGTCTCCCCTGGCATGGCCGGGCGCATCCGGATCGTAGGCATAGAGCCGGAACAGGATGGTCATGAAGGTCCGGCACACCGCCAGCGGATCGCGAGCGCGGTACCAGGCCCCGGGGTTGCCGGCGGCGGCGAAGGCGCGCTGGTCCGCTTCGGGAAGCAGCGTGGCCCGCCGGCGCAGCTCGTCGCTCATCGCGTCGAGCCACGGCCGCGCCGGCGGCGCCGGATCGTGCAGCACCAGCCGCGCGACCCGGTCCGGATGGGCGACCGCATAATAAGAGACGAGCAGCCCGCCCCAGCTGTTGCCGAGCAAATTCATCCGGGCGAGCCCGAAATGGGCGCGGATCGCCTCGAGATCGGCGACGTGCCGGCCGATGGCGAGACGCGCCGGGTCCATCTCCAGGCTGGAGCCGCCATTGCCCCTCTGGTCGTAATAGATCACCCGCCGCCCGGCCGCCGCTTGTGCGAAATCGGGGCGGACCGATTCCATCGAATTGCCCGGGCCGCCATGGACGACGACCAGGGTCTCCGGCCCCTCCCCTTCGACCCGGTAGTGGAGCCGGGCGCCGTCGTCGGTGACGACGAATCCTTCCCGGCCGGCGACGGGCGCCGGCCCGGGCGCGACGAGCAGGAAGGCGATGAGGAGAAGAACCAGCCGCATGAAGCCGAGGATAATCCGCCGGCGCCGCGAACGCCATATCGCAGCCGCTCTTGCCGCGGAGGCGCATTTGCACGAGAAGGAACGAACCCAAACGGTTCAGGGGAGGCCGCCATGATCACTCGTATCCGGGAAGTCCGCCGCGCGAAGACGCTGACCCTCCAGGATGTCGCCGACCGCTGCGATCCGCCGACGACGCCGCAGACGATCGGCCGGCTCGAGACGGGAACGCGCACCGTCTCGGTCGGCTGGCTGAACCGCATCGCCGCAGCGCTGGGGGTCGATGCCGGCGACCTCGTCCACCTCCCCGACCGCGAGGAAATGCCGATCGCCGCCATCCTCGATCATGACGGCGCCCATCCGCCGCGCCGCGACAGCGTCGCCGTGCCGCCGCAGCCCGGCGCCGGCGCGATCGTCGTGGCTGTCGCAGCCGGGCTCGGCGATTATCGCAGCGGCGACGAGATCTGGTGCCGGCGGCTCGACCCGGAGGATTATGGGCAGGCGATGAACCGCGACGTGCTGATTCCGCGCCCGTCGGATCGCTTCCTGTTCGGCCGCCTGATCGGCCGCGAGGAGGCCAAGCTCCACGTCCTTCCCTTGGGGCCCGGCCAGCGCCAGATCGTCGTCGCGGCGCCGCCCTGGCTGGCGGTGGCCAGCCGGCTGATCAGGAGCCTCTAGACAGCTGGCGCGTTGCCCCGCGCTGTTGCTGACCGGCGGGCTCGACCGCTGATCGTCCCACCTTCAATGCTACGGCCGGCAGCTTAATGCGCTGGACTTTCTCGGCTCTACCGACCTTTTCTGCCGAGCACTGGGGTTGCGACGCGACCATACCGGCGGCATCATGCGCTCGTGGGCCCGTGGTTTTCTCGCGCGTCGTGACGCGCTCCATTCTTGCACTGCTTTGCGCTGTCGCGGCTCTCGAAGCCGCCGCCGCAGTGCCGCCGGCCGCCTCGGCACCGACAGCCGACGCGGCGCCGCAGCCGAGCCCGGCAGTCATCGATGCGGCGCGCCTTCTCGATCGCGGTGAGTATCTGCGCGCGCTCGATCTGCTCGAGCCGGAGGCGCTCGGACCGGGCACGAAGCCGGAGGATATTGCCTATCAGGTCTGGATGCAGATGCGGCCGTTGATCGGCAGCTATGCGCCGCCGCCGGCATTTGGGGCAGCCAATGTCAGGCTTCCCCGCGACGAGCTTCGAAAGCTGCTCCGGGCCCGTCCCCGGGATGCGCTGGACGCGATCGCGGCTTCTGCGGCGCACGCACGGCTCGTGATCCTGAACGAGGCGCATCACAGCCCCCGAGATCGGCTTTTCGGCCTGCAGGTGGCGCAGCGGCTTCGGCGGCTCGGCTATACTTTGTTGGCGGCGGAAGCCTTCAACAACGACCCGCGGCGCATGGAGCGGCTGGCGCGGGAGCGATTTCCGCGGCGTGGTACGGGCAGCTATCTTGGCGAAGAACCGATCTTTGCCGATTTCGTGCGACAGGCGCTCCAATTGGGTTACCGGCCCGTCGCTTACGAGCAGACCTTCGAGCAGGGCAAGAAGGGGCCGCCGGGAATCCCCGGCCGCGAACAGGCCGAGGCGGAAAACCTGGCCGCCATCCTTGCCGCGCATCCTGGTGAGAAGATGCTCGTCTATGTCGGCTTCAGCCACGCGACCGAAGCACCGATCGGCCCGCCCGAGGCTAAGGTCGAGTGGATGGCGGCCCGGTTGAAGACGATGACCGGCGTCGATCCCGTTACGATCGATCAGGCCACGATCGCCGAGGATTCGATCGATGCCGAGGGCCGCACGGCCTGGAAGCTGGTCTCGCGGAAGCTGCGGCGATCGTCGATTCTCGAAACCGACGGTAAGGCGCTCATGATCGGTCCGTATGCCGGCGCGGTCGACTTTCAGGTAGCGCATCCGGCGGTCCGGCTGCGCGATGGGCGGCCGACCTGGCTGACGGAGATGGGCCGGCGGCCGCGTCCCGTTCCGTCGGAATTGCTGCCGACAAAAGGACGGCGGCTGATCCAGGCGTTCATCGCCTCGGAGCCGGCCGATGCGGTGCCGATCGATCAGGTGCTGGTGGAATCGGGCCGGCCCGCGCCCCCGCTCATGCTTCCGCCAAAGCCCATGCACTTCGCCGTTCAAGACCCCCGTAGCGGACCCTGAAGACGCGTTCCGCCGCTTTCCAAGTTCCGTTCCAACGCGTTGCGGACGTGGCGAGCGCCGAGTGGGCGTATCGCTGCCGCTGACGATCCTCAGAATCGTGATCCTGCTGTGGTTGACCGGCGGGCTGGTGGGCGCTGACGGGCTCGAACCGCCGACCCTCTCCGTGTAAAGGAGATGCTCTACCAACTGAGCTAAGCGCCCTTCCCGTCCCCTGCCATCCGCGCGGCGCCGCCGCAATCCCCGGTTCAGGCCGCGGCGGCGGTGATCCACTCCACCGCCGCCTGCGCGTGCAGCGCGGTGGTGTCGTAGACGGGCAGCACGGCCGCGCCGGGATCGACGAGCAGGACCAGCTCGGTGCAGCCGAGCACCGCCGCCTGTTGCCGCGCCTGCATCATTTCGGTGAGGCAGGTCTTGAGCCGCCGCTGCGAGTTGCGAAGCACCTGCCCCTTGGCCAGCTCCTCGAAGATGATGCGGTCGATCTCCTGCGCCGTCGCCGGGTTGGGCGGCGTCACCTTGATGCCCCTGGCTTCCAGCCGCCCGCGGATGAACGGTTCGGAGACGGTGAAGCGGGTGCCGAGGAGCCCGGCCCGGCGGACGCCGTCGGCGGCGAGTCGGTCGGCGGTCACGTCGCCGATATGGATGAGCGGCACCGAGACCGCCGCTTCGATCGCGTCGGCGACCTTGTGCATCGTGTTGCTGCACAGGAGCAGTCCCTCCGCTCCAGCCGCTTCGAGCCGGCGGGCGGAGGCGGTGACGATCTCGGCGACCCGGTCCCACTCATCCGCCAGCTCGAGCGCGGCGACCGGCGCCATGTCCAGGCTCTCGAGCAGGAGCGGCGCCGAAGTCAGCCCGCCAAAGCGCTTGGCGACGCCGCGGTTGATCTGCTCGTAATACATTGCGGTCGAGAACCAGCTCGTCCCGCCGATCATCCCCAGCTTGCGCAATGCCATCGTCCCGAAATCATCCTGCCAAAGTGGAAACGGCATCGCCGACGATTCTTCAAGTGTCTTCCCCGCCTCCGGCGGCCAGGCCGGCGGCTTATTCGGCCCGGCTGTGGCGCGCGGGAAACAGGAGCGGCACCAAAGGCTTGGCCCACCTCAGGCGAAAGTGTCGGCGATGTCGTCCAGGTTGGAGGTCAGCTGTCGGGCGGCGGTGGCGACGGCGCCGCCCCAGATCGCAATCGTGAGGCCCCCGGCCACTCCGCCCAGGACCCAGCCGATCACCGTCGTCGCGGTGATTGCACCGAATTGGCGGGCCATTTGCTGCTGCTGCGCGTGCTGCATCGCGACCGGGTCCAGCCCGTCTTTGGCGAGCTGCGAAAAATAGGCGCCGTTGGTGACCAGCGACACTGCAATCCAGAGCACCAAAAGGATCAGGAAGAGGACGAGAAAAGCGGTGAAAAGGGTCCAGAAGCGGCCGCGGGTGACCCGCCACGATTCGCCGATGATGATTCTTCCACGCAATATCGTCAGCGGAAAAGCCAGCGAGAAGCGCGTACAGAACCAGACCGCAAAGACGAAAATTGTGAGAAATTCGACCACCAACAGGCCAGCCGCCACGCCGAACGAGCCGGTTGCGGCGGCAAGCAGGCCGATGAGCAGGCTCATGAGCAGCACCACCACCAGCATTCCGGCATAGAAGCCGATGACGAAAATGATCGTGAGCGCCAGCAGGCGCAGCTCATCCATGCCGAGCCGGAGATAGAAGAAGCCCTGGCGCTCCGGCTGCAGAATCGCCCGCTGAGAGGCCGCGTACAGGATCACGTAGAGGATGAAGAACAGGAACCCGAACAGAAATATCCGGCCGACCATCCCGCTCATATGGGCGAGCGCGACCTGCGGATCGCCGCCCAAGGACTGCATTTGCGTCTGCATGAACGGGCGCATCAGGAAGGTCATGCCGATCACCGCCAGCAGGTAGAGCAGGCCCCAGACGGTAACGGCCGCCGCCTTCTCCCGGATCAGGCGGAACCCGCCGCCGATGATCGATCCCACGTTCATCCCGTCCCCCATTTC
>JAQGLF010000081.1 GCA_028293025.1 Alphaproteobacteria bacterium | reverse complement strand
GACCTGCGCGCCGCCAAGGTCGAGGGGATCGCCGGGAGCATCGCCGACCAGGCGGTCTGCCTCGGCGAAGCGGGCGGTCGGCTGGCGGTGGTCGGCTGGGGCTCGACCTACGGCCCGATCCACCAGGCGGTCCGCCGGGCCCGGGCGCGGGGGCTCGACGTCAGCCATATCCACCTCCGCCACATCTGGCCGCTGCCGCGCAACCTCGGCGACCTGCTGCGCTCCTTCGAGCGGATCATCGTCCCCGAGATGAACATGGGCCAGCTCAAGACCCTGCTGCGCGACCAATATCTGGTCGACGCCCGGCCGGTGAATAAGGTCTCCGGCCAGCCCTTCAAGATCGCCGAGATCGAAGCGGCGATCGAGGAGGCGTTGGGATGACGCACCTTGCCGTCACCCCGGCGGAGGCCGGGGTCCCAGGCCGCGAATGCGCCGGCGCCTTTTCCTCCCTGAGATCCCGGTTTTCGGCTACGCCGAAGTTTATCCTGAGCGCCGCCGCAGGCGGCGTCGAAGGGCCGGGATGACGAGGTAATTATGAACGAGATGACCAAGCTCACGGCCAAGGATTTCGCCACCGACCAGGAGGTGCGCTGGTGCCCCGGCTGCGGCGATTATGCGGTGCTGAAGGCGGTGCAGCGGACCATGCCGGAGCTCGGCGTGCGACCGGAGAACGTCGTCTTCGTCTCCGGCATCGGCTGCTCGTCGCGCTTCCCCTATTATATGGAGACCTACGGCTTCCACACCATCCACGGCCGCGCGCCGACCTTCGCGACCGGCATCAAGCTCGCCAATCCCGAGCTCGACGTCTGGATCATCACCGGCGACGGCGACGCTCTGTCGATCGGCGGCAACCACAGCATGCACGTGCTGCGCCGCAACCTCGACTGCCAGATCCTTTTGTTCAACAACGAGATATACGGCCTCACCAAGGGCCAATATTCGCCGACCAGCCGCGTCGGCACCCGCTCGCCCTCGACGCCCTTCGGCTCGGTCGACCGGCCGGCCAGCCCCTGCGCCTTCGCGCTCGGTTCCGGCGCACGCTTCGTCGCCCGCGCCATCGACGTGCACAAGAATCTGCCGGACGTGCTCAAGGCGGCCCACGGCCATCGCGGCGCCTCCTTCGTCGAAATCTACCAGAATTGCATCGTCTACAATGACGACGTCTTCGCGCCCTTCACCGCCAGGGAGAATGCCGGGAACCAGCTCTGGCTGCAGGCCGGGGCGCCGATGCTGTTCGCGGGCGGCGCCAAGGGCATCGCCCTCGACCGCGACGCGCTGACGTTGAAGATGGTCGAGGTCGAGAATGGCGATTGGCAGGGGGCGGGGGTGCTCGTCCACGACCCGAAGAACCGCGCCGTCGCCCATATGCTGGTCGAGATGCCGTTGGGTGCCTATCCGACCGCGCTTGGCGTGATCTACGAGGATCCGGCGCCGACCTTCGAGAGCGTCGTCGTCCGCCAGAACGAGGAAGCGGCCGCCGGCAAGAAGGCCGACCTTCAGGCCCTGGTCTCGAAAGGCCAGAGCTGGATGGTGACCGCCGAGCCGCACGCGATTTGACCTACAGCCCCTCTCCCCTTGCGGGAGAGGGAGGGGCCCGCCGCCGTTAGGCGGTGGGAGGGCGAGGGCATACTGGCTTTATTCCCTCACCCGGGCGCTTCGCGCCGTCCCTCTCCCGCAAGGGGAGAGGGGCAGAATACATCCTGGTCGGAATGCCCCCTTATTCGCCTTTCTTCGCGGCCGCCTTGCGGTCGTTGCCGCGCGCCAAGAGATAGAGGAAGGGCGAGAGGCCGAGCACCAGGCCCATGGCGGCGCCCATGGTCCGGCCGATCACCCGCGGCGCCTCGGGGCTCGCGCCGACCGATCTCGCCGCCAGGTGCGCGAGGTACAGCCAGAGGCCGGCGAGGAAGAGCTCGATCAGCGCCAGCATGACGATCGTTCGTGTGGCTCTCGACATCGCGTTTCCCCCTGTTCCCCAGGCGAGGATAACAAAGCCGCCGCGGAGCGTCGATCCCGGCCGTTCCCGGCCTTGCCTCGCTTGCTCAAACGCGCCACCTAGCGCGGCCATGAACCAGCAGCCGCGCGGCCGCCACCTCGTCTCCGCCGACCGCGGCTTCGCCACCGGCGGCGGCCTGGTCGCGCGGCTGTTCGCCGGCGGCTTCCACAAGATGCTCGACCGGATCGACGCGGGCATCGCCGACGGGCGGATGGAGGTGACCCTGCCCGACGGCAGCGTCCGCGACTTCGGGGGGCAAAGGCCGGGGCCGCATGCGGTGGTGCGGATCGACCATTGGACGGCGCTCGTCCGCCTCGTCACCTCGGGCTCGGTCGGCTGGTACAAGGCTTGGGAGCGCGGCGAGTGGACCAGCCCCGATCCGGTGCCGATCTTCGATCTCTTCTCGCGCAACGCCGCGAGCCTCGGCAATACCGGCCGCGCCAAGGGCCTGTTCCGGCTGGTGAACCGGCTCGCCCACCGCGTCCGCGACAACGACAAAGTCGGAGCGCGGCGCAACATTTCCCATCATTACGACCTCGGCAACGACTTCTACGCCGCCTGGCTCGACCCCTCGATGACCTATTCGAGCGCGATCTTCGCCGAGCCGATTTCGCCGGACGAGCCGCTCGAGGCGGCGCAGCTTCGCAAGACCCGCCTGCTCCTCGACCGGCTCGACCTGAAGCCGGGCCAGCGCCTGCTCGACATCGGCTGCGGCTGGGGCGCGCTCGCCGAGATCGCGGCGCGCGATTACGGAGTCCACGTCACCGGCCTCACCCTTTCGGAAGAGCAGAAGGCCTATGCCGAGCAGAGATTCGAAAAGGCCGGATTGCAGGGCCGCTGCAGGATCGAGCTCACCGATTATCGCGACGTCGCCGGCCGCTTCGACGCCGTCGCCAGCGTCGAGATGGTCGAAGCGGTAGGGCAGGATTACTGGCCGGCCTATCTGCAAAGCATCGCCCGGGTGCTGGCGCCCGGCGGGCGGGCCGCGCTCCAGCTCATCTCGATGCGCGAGAGCCTGTTCGAGAGCTATGCCGCCAATGCGGACTTCATCCAGACCTATATCTTCCCCGGCGGCATGCTGGTCGGCGAGGAGCGCTTCGCCGGCATCGCCGCCGAAGCGGGGCTCGCCTGGCAGGACCGCAAGGGCTACGGCCTGCATTATGCCGAGACGCTCCGCCGCTGGCGCCGAAGCTACGATATGGCGGTCGGGGAAGGGCGCTTCCCCGCCGGCTTCGACGATCCCTTCCACCGCCTCTGGCGCTATTACCTCATGTATTGCGAAGGCGGCTTCCGCGGCGGCGGCATCGACGTCGCGCAGGTGACATTGGCGAAGGGATAGGGCCATTTACGTCATCCCGGCGAAGGCCGGGATCCAGGCGGGGCGGGCGACAACTCTTGAGCCTGGGTCCCGGCCTTCGCCGGGATGACGGTTAGCGTACCTCCAGCCGCTCGCCGGTTTCGAAATCGCGCTTGAGCAGGCGCAGGATCGCCTCGGCGACCGCGCTCGGCGGCTTGAGCGTCGCCTGATCTTCCCCCGGATAAGCGCGCTGGCGCATTTTCGTCGCGGTGGCGCCGGGGTCGACGATCGCCACGCGCACTTCGCTCGTGTTGCGGATCTCCTCGCCATAAGCGAGGACCAGGATCTCCAGCGCGGCCTTGGAGGCCCCGTAGGCGCCCCAATAAGCGCGGGGCTCGCGGCCGACGCTGGAGGTGATCGCGACCAGCCGCCCGGCCTCGCTCTTGCGAAGGAGGGGGTCGAAGGCGGCGATCAGCGTCTGGCTCGCCAGCAGGTTGAGGGTGAGCAGGGTGCCGAACTCCTTGCCGTCGATCGCGGCGACCGGGCTCAGCGAGCCGAGCATCGCCGCGTTCAGCACCAGCGCGTCGAGCCGGCCCCAGCGTTCGGCGACGGCCGCGGCGAGGCGGGCGACGGAATCACTTTCGGCGAGGTCCATCGGCGCGATCGTCGCGCTGCCGCCGGCCGCGTGGATCCGCTCCTCGATCTGCTCGAGGTCGCCGGAGGTGCGCGCGGTCAGGATCACATGGGCACCGGCCGCGGCCAGGGCTTCGGCCGTCGCGGCGCCGATCCCGCGGCTGGCACCGGTGACGAGGGCGAGCCGGCCTTCGAGAAACTTGTCACTCATCAAAGTCATCGTTCGTCCCGAGCGAAGTCGAGGGGCGCTGGCACAGACTCATCACACACGCCCCTCGACTTCGCTCGGGACGAACGGA
>JAQGLF010000076.1 GCA_028293025.1 Alphaproteobacteria bacterium | reverse complement strand
GGTACAGGCGCTGGCTCAATCTCGACCAGCCTTATTCTCCGCAGCCTTATGATCACCTCGCCGCCATCCTCGTCCAGGCCGGACAGACGGGAAAGGCCAATTCGATCCTCTATTACGGCCGCGAACGAGCGCGGGAGGCCGCCTGGCAGTCGGGAGCCTGGGGGCGCGGCCTTGGCCTCACCCTTCTGAAATGGACCATCGGCTACGGCATAGGAAACGGATTCTTCCGCGCCGTATTGTGGGTAGCGCTGCTTACAGCCATAGGAATCGCCTGGCTCGGTGCCGGGCCCGTAGGCGCCGGCGGCAAATTCGTACTCGAAACGTGGACGCAGAAGGCCGCCTACAGCTTCGACCAGCTTCTGCCGATTATCGAGCTGAACCACAGCTTCGCAGACGTGAAGCTACCATTGTTCGCAGAATATTACTTCTACTTGCACAAATTGCTGGGCTTCCTGCTGGGATCGTTCATCGCGGCGGGAATTGCGGGCCTGACGCAACGGTCGAAGAGCTGACGTGCCGTGCAGCGGGAACGATGCACTATGTGAAGCTTTAGGGACGCTGCACTGAGGGACAGTCAAATGCGGTATCGGCGGCTCGGATCGAGCGATCTCGAGGTTTCGGAAATCTCATTGGGCTCGTGGCTCACCTACGGCGTCGGCGTCGAGCGCGACCGGGCCGCCGCCTGCGTCGACAAGGCGTTCGAGCTCGGCATCAACTTCATCGACACCGCCAATGTCTACGGCCGCGGCGCGGCGGAGGAGTTCCTCGGCGGGGCGTTGGAGGGCCGACCGCGCGACTCCTATGTGCTCGCGACCAAGCTGTTCTTCCCGATGTCGGACGAGGATCGCGGCCTGTCGCGCGCGCAGGTGGAAAAGCAGCTCGACGCCTCGCTGCGGCGCCTGCGCACCGATCATGTCGACCTCTATCAATGCCACCGCTACGACGACGAGACCCCGCTCGAGGAGACGATGGAGGCGCTGACCCGCGCCGTCCGCAGCGGCAAGGCCCGGGCGATCGGCTTCTCCGAATGGCCGGCGGACAGGATCAAAGCGGCGCTCGACATGGCCGGGGTCGAGAAGTTCGTCTCCAGCCAGCCGCAATATTCCCTGCTCTGGCGCCAGCCGGAGAAAGAGGTGATCCCGCTCTGCGCCGCCAACGGCATTTCGCAAATCGTCTGGTCGCCGCTCGGCCAGGGCGTGCTCACCGGCAAATATTCGCCAGACGCACCGCCGCCCGCGGGGAGCCGCGCGACCAGCGACGAGATGGGCGGCTGGATGGACCGGCTGCTGGCGCGCCCGGTGCTGGAAGCGGTGCAGAGGCTGAAGCCGATCGCCGCCGAAGCGGGGCTCAGCCTCGCTCAATTCGCCCTCGCCTGGGTGCTGCGCGAACCGAACGTTGCCTCGGCGATCGTCGGCGCCTCGCGGCCCGAGCAATTGGAGGAAAACGCCGCCGCCTCGGGCGCCACGGTCGACCCGGCCTTGTTCGCACAGGCGGAGCGGATCGTCGCCGAGGCCCGCCGCACGGCATAAATCCTGTTCTATCGACCTAAGCGCGCCAGGCTCTAGGCATCGCGCGCGGGGAAGGCGAGCGTCGCCGACAGGCCTCCGCCTTCCGCATTGGCGAGGCGAAGGGCGCCGCCATGATTCTCCGCCACCGCTTTGGCGATGGCGAGGCCGAGGCCGGCGCCGCCTGTTTCGCGGCTGCGCGAGCTTTCGAGGCGGTGGAACGGATCGGTGACGCGCGCGAGCTCCTCGCCCGGCAGGCCGGGGCCGGAATCGCGCACCTCGATCAGCACGTTCCCGCCCTCCGCCCTCACCGAGACGCGAACAGCGCCGCCGCCATGTTCGAGCGCATTGTCGACGAGGTTGCGGAGCGCCCGGCGGACCAGGTTAGGCTGGATTTCCGCCACCTGCCGGGTCGACGGCTCGATCGCCGCGTCGCGACCGAGGTCGCGATAGTCCTCGACGATCGATTCGGCCAAAGCCGAAAGGTCGACCGGCCGCCCCTCCTCCCGCGACCGCCCGGTCCGCGCAAGCACGAGGATATCGTCGAGCATCGCCGCCATCTCGTCGAGCGTCGTGACCATCCGTGCCCGTTCCTCCCCGTCTTCGACCGCTTCGGCGCGGATGCGGAGCGAGGCGAGCGGCGTCCTCAGATCATGGCCGATCGCACCAAGCATGCGGTCCTTCTCGTCGAGCAGCGAGACGAGCCGCCGGTTCATCGCGTTGAACGCCTCGATCGCGCGGCGCAGATCGCGCGGACCGCGCGGTGCGACCTCCACCGGCGCCTCGCGGCCGCCGAACCGTTCGGCGGCGCCGGCAAGATCGCGCAAAGGCCGGACGATGCGGATGGCGAGCAAAAGGGTCGCGCCAAGCACGAGCAGATAGAGGGCGAGGGTCGCGGCGGCGAGGCGGACGGCCAGCCACGGGTCGGGCTTCGGCGTCGCAAGCCTCGCGTTCAGCCAGCCAACGCCGCCGAGCCTGGTGGAAAGGAGCAGGACATGGATGTCGCCGCGCCCTTCACCGCGTGCGGCGGACGGCCGTGCATCGGTGAAGGCGGCGCGGACGTCGCTCGCCGGGAGGCCGTTCGAAGCGAGCGCCTGGCGCGCATGGTCTTCCACGTCCAGATCGCGCGCCGCGTCGGCGGCGACCGCGCTCGCCGGCTCGAGCCTGAACTGCGCGCCCCTGCGCGATGCATCCGCCACCAAAGGCGCGCGGAATTCGGGCGCGGCACCGGCGACGTCGACCGCGACCGAGACGAAGCGGGTGATGGCCGGCCCCTCATTCTGGGCGAGGCTGAGCTTCTGGCGCTCGCTGAGGACGAGCGCGAAGTTGACGAGCTGGGCGACGAGCAAGGCGACGCCGATCAGCAGCGCCATCTGCCCGATCAAGCTGCGGGGAAACAGCCGCGTCACAGCCGCCTCACCTCCGCCGCCAGCATGTAGCCGCCGCCCCAGATCGTCTTGATCAGCTTCGGATCGGAAGGGTCCGCCTCGACCTTGCGCCGAAGCCGGCTGATATGGTTGTCGATGCTGCGTTCGAAGGCGGCGAGCTCGCGGCCCTGGCTGAGGTCGAGCAGCTGGTCTCGGGTCAGCACCCTTTTGGGGTGGGTGACAAAGGCGAACAGCAGATTGTACTCGCCGGTCGAGAGCGGGACCGAGACGCCGTCGCCGCCGACCAGCTCGCGCTCGCCGGTGCGCAGCACCCATGGGCCGAAGCCATAAGCCTCGGCGTCGGGCGCGTGGACCGGCCGCCCCGCCCCGTCGCTTCGCCGCAGCACCGCCTTGATCCGGGCGAGCAATTCGCGGGGGCTGAACGGCTTGGTGACATAATCGTCGGCGCCGAGCTCCAGGCCTACGATCCGGTCGGTCTCCTCCGCTTTGGCGGTGAGCAGGATGACGGGGATGCCGCTGGTCGCGCGGATGAAGCCGGCGAGCGACAGACCGTCCTCGCCGGGCATCATGATGTCGAGCAGGACGAGGTCGATGGCATGGGCGGCGAGCACCTGGCGCGCCTCGGCGGCATCGGCCGCCTTGGTGACGCGAAGGCCGTTCTTGCCCAGATATTGGGCGAGCGGATCGCGGATGTCGCGCGCGTCGTCGACCAGCAATATGTGCGGCTCTCCACTCATGGCGGCCTCTTACCGGTTCGTTCGGGGAAAGGCGAAGGCTCCGGAGCGCAAGCCCCGGAGCCTCCTGTCTCGGCCTTCGCTTAGAACGCGTTGCCGATGATCGCACCGATCAGGCCGCTGGCGAGCGCGACCAGCACCGCGTCGTTGCCCGACTGGACCCAGCGATAGCCGCGGGGCGCCTGGTGCAGGCGATAGGCGGACGGATTGCCGATCACCCGGTAGTTGTCGGCGTAGCGGCTGTCGAACCGTTCGCCCTGGTTCCAGCGCCGGGCCTGGAACTGGCGGCCCTGATCCTGACGGCCCTGAACCTGGCGGCTCTGGACCTGGCGGACCTGGACCTGCCGGGTCTGGATATTGCGCTGGCCGAAGTCGCGGTTGACGGTGCGGCTCTGCTCGGAGCGCTGGGCCTGGCCGCGGTCGTCATGGCGCCCGAAATTCTGGGCGGAAGCCGGGACGGCAATCAGGACGGAAGCGGCCGCGGCGGCGAGAATGAGCTTCTTCATGTTTCTTCTCCTCTTTCACACGCCCAATCGGCGTTGAGAGTGAAATGGGGCCGCCGCGTCGCAGGCCTTTGTCGAAGGCGCGGGAAAAGTGTCGCAACTTGTATCAGGCGGCTCACCCCGTCCGCGGGGCGGTTGGTCGCGACGCCGCAACAATGCGGGAGCGCCCGCTTTGACGCGTGGGGGACGTAAAGGAGTACCGACATGAAGAAGCTGATTCTCGGCGCGCTCGCGGCCGCCACGCTCGCGCCGCTCGCGGCCGCGCCGGCCGACGCCCAATATCGCAACCGCGACTGGCGGACCTACCGCAATTACGATTACAACCGGCCGCCCAACACCACTTATTATCCGGACCAATATTATCGCGACGGCCGTTATTATCAGGAGCGCCGCCTCAGCCAGAACGACCGCGTCTATCGCGGGCGCGACGGCCGTTATTATTGCCGCCGCTCCGACGGCACGACCGGCCTGATCATCGGCGGCGCGATCGGCGCGCTGATCGGCAACGGCCTGTCCAGCGGCCGCTCCTCGACGCTCGGCACCCTGCTCGGCGCCGGCGCCGGTGCCGCGGTGGGCAGTTCGGTCGACCGCGGCAACGTTCGCTGCCGCTGACGCGGTTCGGGCGGGTCCCGCTACCGGGCCCTCCCCTTCCTTTCATGACCGCCCGCACCGCCGTCCCGCGACGGGACGGCGGCAAAGGGGGGCTTGGCAGCCCGCCGGCCAAGGCCGCAAAGGCCGGTCATGCGCTATAGTCTCCCGCTCGTCCTCCTCGCCCTTCTCGCTTCGCCGGCCGTCGCGGCGGCCTCACCGGAGGCGGCCCTGGTCGGCAATGCCGACGGGTCCGTCACGCTGACCGGGACGATCGACTCGGACGCCCCCAATCTTGTCCTGCAGCGGGCGGCGCGGCCGGCGCGCAATGCGGCGCATGCCCGCGCCCGAAGCGAAGCGCAGGCCGAGCTCGATCGCGCCTTCCAGGAAGCCACCGCCCAGGCGCGCGAGGCGGCGCGGGTGCCGCGGCCGCGCTGACCGCGTAGATTCAGGCCTCGCGGCCGTACCATTCGTCGAGCCGCATCAGCTGGTCATATTCGCCGTAAGGCGCGAATTCCGGATGGAGCTTGGCCGTGAACGGCGCCGCGCCGGTCAGCCAATGCTCGGCCGCGGCGATGAAGTTGCGCGCGGCCACGGTCGTGAAATCCGCCGGATCGAGGCCGCTGCGGCCGCCCACCGGGCTGGCGACATAGCCGAGCTTCCCCGCCTTGCGCGCCAGCGACCAATATTCGAAGGCCGCCGGCAGCCCCTCGATGCCGTCGAAACCGCCGCGCTCCGCGATCAGGCCGAGCAGTCCGAGCTGCATCGAATAACCCTCCGCCACCGCCTTCGGCCCGGGCGGCGTGCCGGTCTTGTAATCGACGATGGCGAGGCTGCCGTCTGAGAGAAGGTCGATTCGGTCGGCTTCTCCATAGAGGCTGACTTCGCCAACCTCGCATTTGCCTTTGGCTTCGGCAGCAAGCGGGCGGCGCCCTGAATCGCGGTTCTTCGCCACCTCCTCGGCGATCCAGTCGATCGCCTCGAGCAGGCGCGGCTGCCACAATGCCCGCATCAGCGGATGGGCCGCCGCGTCGCGCAGCAGCGCCTCGGCGCGGGGGCGCAGTTGCGCGGGGTCGCAATCGTCCTCCTTCATCCAGGCTTCGAGCACCTTGTGCACGGCGCTGCCGCGCCAGGCGGCGCCCGGATCGGCATCGACCTCGTCGAGCGCCGGCAGCGCCAGCATCTTGCGGGCGTAGAAAGCGAAGGGGTCCGCCTTCAGCCGGTCGACTTCGGTGACGGAGATCCTGCGCGGGCGGAGGTCGGCGGCCGGCGTCGGTGCGGGCCGCTCCGCCGGCTTTGGAGGGCCAGGCGACCGATCGATCGCCTCCGCCCATTTCCTGTGCTGCGGCGAGCGGGTGAGACCGCCGGTCATCGCCTCCAGCCGCAGCCAGAAGCGCGAGGCGACCGCCGGCGCGCGCGCGTCGCGGCGGGCGCGGGTGACGAGCACCTCGGGCCCGCCCAGCGCCGAGGCGAAATCATGGGCGGCAAGGCCGATCCGCCGCTCGAGCCCCGGCAGGCCGAGCTCATGGCGAAGCCGCGGCGCCAGCCACGGATCGGGCGCGGGCGACTGGGGCCAGACCCCTTCGTTGAGCCCGCCGAGGATCATCAAATCGGCCTGCTGGAGCCGCGCCTCGATCAGGCCCCAGATGAAGATGCGCGGATGCTGGCCGTAGGGCGGCCGCACGGCCACCGCCGACATCAATTGCGCGAGCAAGGCGGGCAGGCTGGCGGGCGCGAGCCGGCCGGACTGGGCCGCCGCCGGCTCGGCGGCGGTGAAGAGATCGGCGGCGGCGCGGCCGGCGGGGCCGGACCAGGCCTCGTCGCCGCAGAGCAGAGAAGCGCTCTCGCGCAGGACCCCCAGCAGATCGGCGAGCGGCGCGGTGTCCCGCCCGAAGGCGCGTTCTAGCGGCGCCAGCAGCGGCCGCACCTCCTGCCACCACGCCAGAGCGCGCTTCCTCACCTCGCGGTCGCGGCCGGTCCAGTCGGACAGATGCCCGGTCACGCCGGCGAGGCCCGCCGCCGGCCGCGGCCCCCGCAGCGCCAGATCGAGGTTGCGGGCGCCGTCCAGCCAGTCGAGCCGACCCTCCCCCTTTCGCACCAGAGGATGCTTGAGCAGAGCGAGAAGCGGCACCGGCGCGAACTGCTCGGCCGCGGCCGCCGCAAGCGCGAGGAGCAGAGTGCCGGGCGCCATTTCGGACAAGGGCCGGCCGGCGCTGTCGTCCGCCTCGATCCCCCAGCGCTTGAGGTGGGCGGAGACGCGGCGGGCGAGGCCGCGATCCGGGGTGACCAAAGCCGCGGTCCGCCCCGGCGCCTCCAGCGCCTCGCGCAGGGCGATGGCGATCGCCTGCGCCTCCTGCGCCGGATCGGCCAGCTCCAGCGCCCGCACCCCCGTCAGGCGCCGTTCGGCCGGCCGCAGCTCCTGCCATTTCGAGGTGAAGGCGGCGGGCTTCATCGCATGGGCGATCGCGCGGCTGCGCACCGCCGGGGCATCTCTCCCGCCGCCCCAGCGCCACCGTGCGACTTCGCGGCGCGCGATTCCCATCCGGTCGAGCAGCAATTTCAGCTGATATTGAGGATGGGTCTCGATCGCGCGGCGCCGCCGCAAGGTAATTGGGTCCGGCTCGTGGGGGCCGAGCGAATCCCATTCCTCCTCCGGCATCCCGGCGTCGAGGCCCGGAAGGACGACCAGCCCCTCGGGCAGCCGCGCCACCGTCCGCAACAGGCGGGCGACCGCCGGGACGGCGGTGGTGATGCCGGCGGCAATTACGAAGCCGCGCGGGGGTCGCACGCGCCATCTTCCGGCGAGGCCGTTCAGAAGCCGGTTGCGGCGATCGGCGAGGTCGATCCGCCCGCGCTCGGCCAGGAGCCGGGGCCAGGCATCGAGAATCACGCCGAGCCGTTCGAGCGAGGCCTGCCAGTGGAGCGAGAGGTCGGGCAGCTCCGCGGCGAAGCCGCGGAGGCGCTCGGGCGCGATCTCCTCGACCAGCAATTGGTCGAGCGTGCGCGCGAGATCCTCGGCGAGGCGCAACCCCTCCGCCGCGTCGGTATTCGGCATCTGCTCGCGGACGAGGCGCGCGAGCAGGAACAACCGCTCGATCGGCTCGACCGCCGGCGGCACCGGCTCGCTGTCGTCCAGCGGCTCCAGCGCGCCGCCGATCCTCTCGTCCAGCTCCGGATCGCCGACCGGCACCAGCCGCGGCAGCAGCAAACCGCCGCCGGAGCGGCGCACGAAGGCGTCGGTGACGGCGCGGGCGGCGCGGTTGTTCGGGACCAGCACCAGCCCATGGGCAAGGCCGGTCGGGGCGGCGCCGAAGCGCGCGATCAGCCCGGCGGCGAGCGCGTCGGCAAAGGCGCGGTGCGGCGGGATCGTAAAGACGGCGGGATGAACCGAGGACACGAAGCCAGCCTAGGGTCCGTACTCGATCCCCGCAACGAGCGTGATCGTTCGGAGAGGTGCGCCGGGCAGGAGCGCGGCGCAGGCCGTAATGGGACTACGGACAAGCCGCGCGACGCACGCGGCGCGCCTCTCCGGACGACCGCGAAGCGGCGGGCGCATTTTGGCCGGTGGCGGCGTCGCGCGTCGGGCGCGATGTCCCGCAAAGCGCCCACGCTCGCGCCTAACCACCCGCAAAAAATCGCTCCGTCACGCCGATGTGGGGATCGAGTACGGACCCTAGCCGCCGGCTCAGGCGGCCCCAAGTATTTCTTCCGCCTTGCGGATATTCGGCGGCGCGCCGATGTCGAACCAGAGGCCCTGGTGGACGGCGCCGAACAGCCGCTTTTCCTCGATCGCGCGGTCCCAGAGGAGGTTGGTCGAGAAGGGCCCTTCCGGCAGCACGCCGTCCAGCAGGCGCTTGGAAACCATCTGGACGCCGGTGAAGACGAAGGGCGCGACCCCGCCGCGCCGCCGACGGCGGAGCGCGCCGTCGGGCCGCATGTGGAAATCGCCCTGGCCTTTGTGGCAATGCGCATGGGCGAGCGGCACGAGCAGCAGCAGGGCGTCCATCCGGGCATCGTCCCAGCCGGCGGCGAGCAGGCGCAGCGAATCGACCGGCCCGTCGATCCAGAGATTGTCCGAATTGACGACGAGGAAGGGGTCGGTATCGATCAAGGGCAAGGCGCGGACCAGTCCGCCGCCGGTCTCGAGCAGCCGATCACGCTCATCCGAGACAATGATCTCAATGCCTTCAACCCGGTTGCGGAGATGGGCTTCGAGCGCATCGGCCAAGTAATGGACGTTGACGACCGCCTTTTTGACGCCAGCGGCCCGCAACCGCTCCAGGCTGTGATCGATCAACGGCTTGCCCGCCACCTCGACCAGGGGCTTGGGGCGAGTCGCGGTGAGCGGCCGCATCCTCTTGCCGAGCCCGGCGGCCATTACCATCGCCGTCGCGGGGACCGCCGCCTCGGGCTCCGGACGCAGGGCCAAAGGCCGGCGATAGCGGCTCACGCCGCCGCCCTCCCAATCCAGTAAGCCGCGCGCATCGGCTCAGGCACATTGGCGTCGAACCAGACGCGGACCGGTCCCAAAGCCGGGTGGGCGAGGTTGCGCTCGAGATAGGCCCAAACCCGCGGCTGCAGCGGCAGATAATGGGGCTTGCCGTCGCGCTTCCAGAGGCGGGTGAAGATGCCGAGGATCTTGGTGTTCCGCTGCGCGCCGAGAATCTCGTAATGGGCGCGGAAACGGTCGCGGTCGGCGATTCCGGCGGCCTGCGCATAGCGATCGATCATCTTTTCCTCGAGCGCCGGATCGACGTCGCGCCGCGCGTCCTGGAGCAGAGAGACTAGATCGTAGGCGGCGTGGCCGGCGAGCGCGTCCTGGAAATCGAGCAGGCCGAGTTCGGGCCGGTCCGGCAGCACCATCAGATTGTCGGCATGATAGTCGCGGAGCACCATCACCGGCCTCGCCTCGATCTCGCGCAGCACCTCGCCCCAGACCGCGCGCCAGGCGGGGAGGAAGCCGGCGGCATCGACTTCGAAGCCCAAAGCGGGGGCGTACCACTCCGTGAACAGGGAGACTTCGCGCGCCTTGGCGGCGTCGTCATAAGGCGGGATGTCGTGCGGCGCCTCCTCGGCCGACAGTTTCGCCAGGATGTCGACCGCATTTTCGTAGATCGCACGCTCCCGGTGCGGTTCGCGGGCGAGCAACGGGCCGACCCGGTCGTCGCCGAAATCCTCGAGCAGGAGCAGGCCCTTGTCGCGGTCGACGGCAAGCGGCCGCGGCGGCGCGAAGCCGCGGTCGAGAAGATGGCGCAGCACGAGCAGGAATGGTCCGAGGTCCTCATGCTCGGGCGGCGCGTCCATCAGCACGGCGGTCCGGCCGTCCTTCACCACCCGGAAATAGCGCCGGAAGCTGGCGTCGCCGGCAAGAGGCAGGATTTCCGCGCCGCCCCAGCCATGTTCGACGAGGAATTGCGGCGCCGCTTCAGGCGGAATCATCGGGGCGGCCATCGTCCTCCCCAAGACGCGGGCACATCGGCTGTCAAGGCGCGGCCGCCGTCTTCGGCCCGGCGCAGGGCGAGACGAAGCGAATCCGGCCACAAAGCAGCGCCGAGCCGCTCCGGCCATTCGATCAGCAAAGCCGCCGCCCCCCGCCCCTCGTCCAGGGCCAGCTCCTCCAGCTCGGCGGGATCCTCGATCCGGTAGAGGTCGACATGCCAGACCGGGATTTGGAGCTCCTCATAAGGCTGGACGATCGGAAAGGTCGGGCTCGCCACCTCGCCTTCGAAGCCCAGCCCCCGCAGAATACCGCGGACCAGGGTCGTCTTGCCGGCGCCGAGGTCGCCAGAGAGCGCGATGACGTCATGACGCCGAAGCAGAGGCGCGATTTTCGCGCCGAACGCCTCGGTCGCGACGGCGTCGGCGAGCGAAATCACCTTTCCGCTCAACCCTTCTTCCGGGGGAGGCGGAAGGTGACGGTGGTGCCCTGCCCTACTTCCGAGACCAGTTCGACCGTGCCGCCATGGGCCTCGACGAACTGGCGGGCGAGCGGGAGGCCGAGGCCGAGCGCGGCTTCACCGCCCTCGGCGGTGCGGTGGAAGCGGTCGAAGACCTGCGCCTGGTCGGCGGGCGCGATGCCGCGGCCATTATCGGAGACGGTGATCTCAGCTTCCCGTCGGTTGCCCGCGGCGTGGAGGAGGATGCGGCCGCCCTCGTCGGTATAAGCGAAGGCGTTCTTGAGGACGTTGTCGAGCGATTGCCGCAGGCGCCTGCGATCGCCGGTGATCGCGCCGAGGCCCGCGCCGATCTCGACGACGAAATCGATCTTCCTCGCCGACGCCGAATCGCGGAAGCTGGCCGCCGCCTCGGCGCAGAGCGGCTTCAGGTCGACCTTGTCCTCGGCGAGGAGGAGGCTGCCGCTGTCGCTCTGGGTCAGATCGAGCACGTCGTCGATCAAGGTGCCGAGCCGGCCGACCGACAGGAGGATCGCCCCGACATAATCACTCGCCGCGGCCGGCAGCTCGCCCGCATAGCCGGCCTCCAACATCTCGGCGAAACCGGCGATCGAGGTAAGCGGCGTGCGCAGCTCATAGCTCATATTGGAGACGAAGGCAGTCTTCAGCCGGTCTGCCGCCTCCAGCGCCTCCGCCCGCTCGCGCAAAGCCGCCTCGACGGTGCGCGAGGCAGTGACGTCGAGCATGGTGAAGAGCGCATTGCCGTCGGGGAGCGGCACCGCGGCGAACTCGAACTCGCGGCCGTCGGTCAGCGACACGCGGCCGGTCCGCTGCTTGCGCTCGACCGTCGCGCTGCGGACCAGCTCGCGCAGCAGGCCGGCATGGGCCGCGTTCTTGAGATGCTTCGCGATCAAGGGCGTCAGCGTGTCGATGCGCGGATTGCCGGCGAGCTGCTCCTCGTCGAATCCCCAAAGCTCGCGGAAGCGGTTGTTCCAGAGGTGGAGACGGCCGTCGGAGGCGAAGACGCCGATCGCCTCGAACAGATTGTCGAAGGTGGCGGTGCGGACGCGAAGCAGGGTGTCGCGGGCGGAGGCGAGACGAAGCTGCTCGGTCCGGTCCTCGAAGATGAGGAGCAGGCCGCCGTCGGGCAGCGGCTGGGCGACGACGCGCAGGTGGCGGCCGCCGGGGAGCTGCCAATCCTCCTCCTCCGCGGCGAGGCCGCCGGTGAACCAGCGGCCATGCTCCTTCTTCCAGTC
>JAQGLF010000060.1 GCA_028293025.1 Alphaproteobacteria bacterium | reverse complement strand
GGCGAGGATCACCCGGGCATATTCATTGTCCCAGATGCGGCCGAATTCGAGCTTGAAGTCGACCAGGCGGATGCCGATCCCGGCGAACAGCCCGCACAGGAAATCATTCACGCGGATGGCAAGGTCGGCGATGTCGTGCATCTCCTCCTGGCTCGCCCAGCCGAACGCGGCGATATGCTCGTCGGCGATCATCGGGTCGCCGAGCGCATCGTCCTTGTAGCAATATTCGATGATCGTGCGGGGAAGCTGGGTGCCCTCCTCGATCCCGAGCCGCTTCGACAGCGAGCCGGCGGCGACGTTGCGCACCACCACTTCGATCGGGATGATCTCGACCTGGCGGATGAGCTGCTCGCGCATGTTGAGGCGGCGGATGAAATGGGTCGGGATGCCGATCTGGCCGAGCAGGGTGAAGAGATGCTCGGAGATGCGGTTGTTGAGCACGCCCTTGCCCGAGATCGTGCCCCTTTTCTGGGCGTTGAAGGCGGTCGCGTCGTCCTTGAAATACTGGATCAAAGTGCCCGGCTCGGGCCCTTCGTAGAGGATCTTGGCCTTGCCTTCATAAATCTGGCGGCGGCGGGACATAAGCGAGGCTCCGGCTCAAAACAGGCGCGCCCCGAACGCGACGTCGCGATGGCGAGGCGCGGGCGGGGCGGAGCGGCAGCCTATAGTGGATGTGCCGGGGCGGCGCAACGAGAGGCGCCCCGTCCGGCGCTTTTGGTTGCGCACGCGTCGCCGGTTCAGCGGTACAATCGGATCTTCGGGAGCCCATGCTGGTGCCGGCGTCCGAAATCCTCTACCGAGGCATCTTCTTTGAGATGGAGGCGGCATGCCTGATGACCGTAAAAGCGCCGCCGGGACGGCTTTGTCGAAACAGTCCCGGGCCAAGGCGAAGTGGGTCGACCCTGTGGTCAGGGGTTTTGACGCTGGCGCCCTCGCAAAGAGCAGTACCCAGGCCGGCGCGGACTTAGGCATCTACAGCTGAAATCCGGCGCGCCGATGCCGTCCTGGCGTTCGCGCAGCAATGGCTGACTTGCCGGCCTCGATCCTGCACCTCCATGTGTCGGACATCGAGGGCGAAGAGCAGGGACAGTTCCGGCACCGCGTTCTCAACGCCATCGCCCTGCTCGAAGGCGACGCCGCCTTCGCTCCCGCGCATCGTTCCTGGCGCAGCCCCGACGCAGTCTCGTGCGCGCTCGCGGCGGATCTGCTCGTCGTCCACGGCTTGGCCGGCACCGAGACCGAGGCTCTGATCAGGCATCGGCGTGGGGACGGCAAGGTCACGCTTTACGAAATCGCCGACGAGCTGACGGCGCCCCGTTCCTGGAGTCGGTTGAATCCGGGCAAGCCGAACGCCCTGACGGTTGGTCGGCAGCTGTTTCACGCCTCGCTTTGCGACGGGGTCCAGTTCAGCTCGGCCTGGCTCGCCGATCGTTATGCCGAGCTCAATGAGCGCCGGGCGGTGCTTGGCAACATTGTCGCCTTTCCCGTGGAGATGCCGGCAAAGCCCGCCGGCTTCGTCTTCGGCTGGGCCGGAACACGCTCGCACAAGGAGGATCTGCGCGCGATCCTCCCGGAGATCGAAGAATTCTGCCGCCGCCACGCCGACGCCGTGTTTGCCCTGATGGGGGACGAAGAGCTTCAGGGCGTCTTCACCGGGCTTGCCCCCGGCCAGCGCCGATTCCGCCCGTTCGGGAGCTATGAGGATTACCGGCAATTTCTTCGCTCGCTCCATGTCTGCCTCGTTCCGCTCCTCGATGGCGGTTTCAACCGTGGGCGGTCGGACGTGAAGGTCGTCGAAGCGGCAGCGGAGGGGGCCGCGGTCATCGCGCAGGAGGCGATTGCGTTCGCCGCGTGCGGCGATGCGGTCCTGAGCTTCCGCACCGGTCCGGAGATGCTCGCCCATCTCGAATCGCTCTACCAGGACCGGCGCGCTCTGGAGGATGCAGCGCAGGCCGGTTGCGCCATCCTGTCGGAGCGCAAGGGCGAGGCGGCCGTTCGCGCCGCGCATCGCGCCTGGTATTCGGGCTGGAAGGTCGCGGCCGGTGGTCCGCTGCGTGAGCCGCCGCCGGAGGCGCGCGCGCTGGCGGGCCGGCTCGACGATGCGATGCGCGCCGCTCGCACAGGGGAGACCGAAAGCGCGCTTGCCGCGGCCCAGGCGCTGATCGAGCGCGATCCATCCTATGTCCAGGCGCGCTGGCTGGCGGCGCAATTGTTGGCTGACGACGGGCGAACCGGCGACGCGCTGGATTGCGGCGCACCGCTTGCCGCGTGTCCCGTCTTCGGACCTTCCTGGAAGACGGTCGGCGAGCGGCTGACCATGGGTCCGGCGAGCGAAGGGGCCGAGGGGCCGGCCCATCCCTTTCAACCGTTCGCGCTCGCCGCCGAATTGAAGCGCAGCCGCGAGGAAGGCGATATCGAGACCGCGGACAGGCTGCGCCGCCGCCTCAGCCTGTTCCTCGGCGACGCCGCGGCGAATTAGGGGGCGAGCGGGACGTCGCGTCCGGAAACGAGGCTTCTGCCCGCGCAGGCGCAGGACCGGCGAGCAAGGCCGCAGCCGAGTGGAAGTGCCGGGGCGGCGCGATGGGCTTCCTTCTCGCCCTCGCCTGGAACGCCGGCGGCTCAACCAACCGCCACAGCGGCCCATCCGCGTCGTTGCCTTACCGCGACGCCTCCGCCAGCCCCGGCGCGAACTCCGCGCCGTAACGCACTTGCGCGGTCGAGGCCTTGAGGGAGAGGCCGATCGGCTCGGCCCGCCCGCCGAGGCATTTGGCGAGGAAATTCTCGGCCACCGCGTTGAAGGCGATATTGTTCTGCGGCCGGGCGAAGCCGTGGCCCTCGTCGGGGAAGACGACATAGGTGACCGGGATGTTCTTCGCCTTGAGGGCATCGACGATCTGCTGCGATTCGTTGATATTGACCCGCGGATCGTTCTGGCCCTGGCCGATCAGCAGCGGCCGGCTGATCCGGTCGGCCTGGAACAGAGGCGAGCGTTCGTGCAGCAGCGCCTGGCCCTCCGGTGACGTCGGATCGCCCATCCGCTTGTAGAATTGGGCGCGGATCGCTTCCCAATAAGGCGGGATGGTCTTCAGCAGGGTGTTGAGGTTGGACGGGCCGACGATGTCGACTCCGCAGGCGAAGCGGTCCGGGGTGAAGGCGAGCCCGGCCAGCGTCGCATAGCCGCCATAGGAACCGCCCATGATCGCGACCTTGTCTCGCGTGGTGATGCCGCGCGCGACCGCCCAGTCGACCCCGTCGAGCAGATCGTCGTGCATCTTGCGGCCCCATTCCAGGTTTCCGGCCGAGATGAACTTCTTACCGAAGCCGGTCGAGGCGCGGAAATTGACCGAAAGCACCGCATAGCCGCGATTGGCGAGCCATTGATGATAGGAATTGTAGCCGTAGCCGTCGCGGCCCCACGGCCCGCCATGGACGAACAGCACCATCGGCACCGCCCGCTCCGGCCGGCCGTCGCCGTCCGCGTCGGAGCCCGGCGGCAGCGTCAGGTAGGAGACCATGTTGAGGCCGTCGCGGGTGCGGATCTCGACCGGGTGCATCGCCGCGAGCGTCGCATCGTCCAGCTCGGGACGGGTCGAATAGAGCTTGGTCAGCGTCTTCGCCTTGCGGTCGTAGAGCCACGCGCTCGACGGCGCGGTCCCCGGATCGACCGCGACGACCCATTTGTCGTCGGCGTCGGTGCGCGAGACGACATTGACCTCGCCGTGCAGCCGCCCTTCGAGGAAGGCGAAATCGCCCTTCATCGCATTGCCGAGCGGATACCATTGGTTCTTGAGGTAATTGACCGAATAGGCTTCCACCCGGCCGGTCTCCTGATTGGCCAACGCATTGCCGATGTCGGCCCGCGCATTCTGGGCGACGACCGTCTTCGCGCCGGTGGCGACGTCCTGCGCGATCAGGGCGGCAGTGTCGCGGCCGCGTGAATCGATCCAGTAGAGGATCTTGCCGTCGGTGGTGAAGCCGATCGGGTTCGTCGTCTGGCTGTCCTCCAGCGTCACCTGCTCGAAGGGCGTCGCCTCGACCTTGCCGCCCGCCACCCGGTAGAAGTCGCTGCCGCCGTCGGGCCGCGCCCTGGCGGCGACGCGGACGTCGAGCCGGTCGTCGGCGCTGAAATCGGCATAGCCGCCCATGTTCATCAGCACCGGCGTCAGCCGGCCGCTGGCGAGGTCGAGGCTGTAGACGTCGTGCCACTTCGCGTCGCGATTGTTGACGCCGATCAGGATGCGGTCCTTCACATGGTTCGAGACCGCGACGATGTTGACGCGGGTCTTCTCGAACGGCGTCAGCGCGCGCTGCGCCCCGCTGGTCACGTCGACGCCGTAGAGGAGGAAATTCTCGTCGCCGCCTTTGTCGTTGATGTAGAGGATCTGGCGGCTGTCCGGGCTCCAGAAATAGGAGCGGATCGGCCGCTTCGTCTCGGCGGTGAGCGCGCGGGCGGCATTGGGACTGGCGGCGGGCGCGACATAGATGTTGAGCACGCCGTCGCGCGGCGCGATCCAGCTCAGCCATTTGCCGTCCGGGGACAGGCGGCCCGCCGCCCGGGTCGGGTTGCCGAAGAATTTCTCGCGCGCGATCAATGGCGCATCGCGCTGGGCGATCGCGGGAACGGCAGCGACGGTGAGGGCCGCGCAGGCGGCGAGCAGAAGCATTTTCGTGTCCATGACATTCCCCTCCAGTATCGATGGCCACAAGCTACTGTGTTATATCTCTAATACACAAGCGGAATCGTCGTCCCTGCGAAAGCGTGAACCGGATTACGTCACTTTTCCTCGAACCGCGAAGCGAGGCTCGCGCCAACGGCCGCTCTCGAGGATCTCGTGCAGCCTTTCCGTCGCTTGCCAGAGATCCTCATAGCCGAGATAGAGCGGCGTCAGGCCGAAGCGGATAACGTCGGGCGCGCGAAAATCGCCGATGACATTGTCGGCGATCAAAGCTTGGCAGAGCTCGAAGGCGTGCGGGTGACGGAAAGAGATGTGGCTGCCGCGCTGCTCCGGCGCGCGCGGCGAGATGCACAGGAGGCCGTGGCCGGCGCAGCGTTCCTTCACCAGCGCTGCGAAGGTGTCGAACAGCTTGATCGATTTCGCCCAGATTATTTCCATGTCAACTCCGGCGAACGCGTCGACGCCGCTCTCCAGCGCGGCGAGGCTGAGGATCGGCGGCGTGCCCGCGAGGAAGCGGGCGATGCCGGGGGCGGGGATATAATCGTCGGTGAAGGCAAAGGGCGCGGCATGGCCCATCCAGCCGCGCAAGGGCGAGAGGAGCCGTTCCTGGAGGTGCTCGGCAACATAGAGAAAGGCGGGCGCGCCGGGGCCTCCGTTCAGATATTTGTAGCCGCAGCCGACCGCGAGCTCGGCCCCGGCGGCGTTGAGGTCGAGCGGCATCGCGCCGGCGCTGTGGCTGAGGTCCCAGAGCGTGCGGGCGCCCACCGCCGTCGCGCGCTTCGTCATTTCAGCCATGTCGAAACGCGTGCCCGCCTTGAAATGGACGTGGGTGAGCAGGAGCAGGTTGGTCTCCGCATCCAGGCGGCGTTCGATCGCGTCGCGCTCGACGATCTCGAGGCGCAGCTTCGCCAGCTCGGCGGCGCCGCTCGCGACATGGAGGTCGGTGTGGAAATTGCCGGCCTCGGAGAGAAGAACCGGCCGGTCCGGCGCCAGCGAAGCCGCCGCCACGATCAGCTTGAACAGATTGACCGAGACGCTGTCGGCGACGATCACCTCATGCGGTTTCGCGCCGATCAAAGCGGCGATCTTCGCGCCGATCCGCTGCGGCGCCTCGATCCAGAAGCGGCTGTTCCAGCTGCGGATCAGCTCCTCGCCCCATTCCTCCTCGACCACCTCCCGCTGGCGCGCCACCGTCGCCCTGGGCAGCGCGCCGAGCGAATTGCCGTCGAGATAGATGAGGCCCTTCGGAAGGACGAAGCGGTCGCGGCAAAGGCGCAGGGGATCGGCGGCGTCCAGCGCGCGCGCCTCGGCCGCCGAGAGGCTCATCGGCCGAACGCCCGCTCGATCGCGGCCGCCGCCGCCGTCCAGGCGGCGCTCTCCGGCGCGATCAGCTCGATATGGCCGGTCCGCTCCATCATCCGCACCGTCACCTCGTCGCCCGCCTTGCGCATCCGAGCGGCATAGCTTTCCGCGTAGGAGGAGGGAATGATCCGGTCTTCGCGGCCGTCGATCAGCAGCTGCTCCACGCCGAGCGGGGCGAGGCGCGGAATCGACGTGTCGTCGAAGCGGCCGCGGGTCAGCCTCTCGATCACCTCGACGCCGCAGCCGCTTCCCGGCGGCCGCGCCGCTTCCTCGAGATCGGGAAGGCCGCCGAGGCTGAGGACGAAATGGATGGCGAGCGGCTCGGCTGCGCGGAGCGGGCTGTCCGCCGGCAGCCGGTGTCGCGCCGCAAGCCACAGAGCGAGATGGCCGCCGGCGGAATGGCCGACGGCGACGATCCGGCTGAGGTCGAGGCCGTGGCGGGGGCCGCGATCGCGGAGCGCGTCGGCGGCCGCGGCGACGTCGTGGAAGGTGCCGGGATAGCCGCCGCCCTTCCGGTCGACGCCGCGATATTCGATGTTCCAGACGGCGATCCCGCGGCGGCGCAGATCGTCGGCGATCCAGTTCATGATCCGCCGGTCGGCGACGTCGCTCTGCCAGCAGCCGCCATGGACCATCAGCACGACGGGGTGGGTTGCCGGGGTTGCGGGCAGCCACAGATCGACCAGCTGGTTGACCTCTCGGCCGTAGCGGATCGAGGCATCGGGCTCGGGCCGCTCGCGCTCGAGCAGGTCCGGCCATTTCAGCAATCCGTCCTGGTGGCGGCCGTGCTCTGGCATGGAGAGGGGTTAGACGCCGCGAGGCGGCGGAGCAAACAAGGTTGGGCGGGCGCCGGCGGAGGGGACTTTTCCGGGCGGCGCCCGCCCAACGGGCGCAGGTTTAGCGGAGTGTCAGGGTATTGGCTCCCCCGCTGGCGGCCTGCGCCGTGCCGGACCTTTCAATCGCGCGCCGGACGTCGGGCGCGGCGGCGGCGATCGTCGCTTGGCGGCAGGTCAGCGCGTCGAGCCGCGCCGCCAGCGTCTCGATGCCGATGCCGTGGCACAGCCGGTCGGCGGCGGTCCGGACGCGGCTCTCCAGCCTGGCGACGCCCGCCTTGCTGCGGAGGTTGAGGTCGCCATAAGCGACCCGCGCGCTCGGCGCGGAAGCGCCGTTGACCACGACCTCCGCGCCGAAAGCCGGCGTGACGGCGGCGATGGTGGCGCCGGTCGCCGCCAGCGCCATGACGGTCGCGAGGGCGGCGAACTTCAATTCGAGCATCTTCATTTCCTGTCTCCCTGGATGATGTGCGACGTCCGCTCAGCGGGCGCTTCCGCGCCCCCACGGGGCGTCGAACTGGATGGCGTTGAGCCGCTGGAACGCAGCCCCGGCGGCGGCGAAGAGACCGGTCACGGACCGGGCAAAAGCATGACCGTGCTCGGCCCACATGCGGGCTTCCATGAGATCGCGCATTTTATCACTCCTTCTTCGAAGACGGCCGGAGAGGCCGGTCTGCAGGAGCGGAAATAGGAGGGGACAGGCTTGCTCGTCCAACCAAAGACTTGCAGCAGATGATAAGCTGAGCTTATGATCTACGCATGCGCCGCCTGCCGCCCCTCGCCGCCGTCAAGGTCTTCGAAGCCGCCGCTCGGCACGAGAATTTCACCCTCGCCGCCGGCGAGCTCGGCATGACCCAGGCGGCGGTCAGCTACCAGATCAGGCTGCTCGAGGAGCGGCTCGGCCTGCCGCTCTTCCTCCGCTCGAAAAGGCGGGTGACCCTGACCGATGCCGGGCGGCGGGTGGCGGCCCCGGTCTCCGCTGCGCTCGACGGAATCTCTGAGGCCTTTTCAGGGCTGGTCGACGAGGATGAGACCGTGCTCTCGATCAGCACGGCGCAGACCTTCGCCTCGACCTGGCTGGCGCCCCGGCTCGGCATTTTCCAGCTCGAGCGGCCGGAGCTCGCCGTCCGCGTCTCGACCGACAATGCGATGGTCGATTTCGCCCGGGACGAAGCAGACGTGGCGATCCGCATGGGGCAGGGCCCCTGGCCCGGGCTGCGCCACCATTTCCTCTTCCACCTTCACTTCACCCCGCTCTGCACGCCGGAGTTCCGCGATCGGTACGCGCTCGAAAAGCCGGCCGACGTGCTGCGCGTGCCGCGGCTGAGCCCCGAGGATCGGTGGTGGAAATTGTGGTTGAGCGAGGCCGAGCTCGCCGTGCCGGAAGGCCGGACGCCGGGCATCCTGCTCGATTCGCAGGTGACCGAGGTCCAGGCCGTCTATGCCGGGCACGGCATCGCCCTGCTGACCCCGCTTTTCTGGCGGGCGGAGCTCGCGTCGGGGCGGCTGGTGCAGCCGTTCAAGCTCGTCACCTGCGACCGGCGCGGCCACTGGCTCATCTATCCGGAGCACAAGCGCAATCGTGCGAAGGTCCGCGCCTTCCGCGACTGGCTGCTGCGCGAGATCGCCGCCGAAGCGCCGAACGCGCCGCCCGAAGTGTTCATCCCGCCGGAATGACGGGCGCCGGCCGGAAGCGCCGGATCAGCCGCCAGACGAGCAGCCCAAGCAAGGCCCAGGGCAGCAAGGTGATCGCCGCCAGCAGCATCCATTCGAGCGCGTCGACGACATTGCCAAAGCCGTCGGTGAGCGCGCGGCGGACGCCCGGCGCCATGTCGCCGGACTGATAAGCGAAGGTCAGCGGCGTCTTCGCCAGCGAGTCCTGCTTTTCGGATTTGTCCGCCTGGCTGGCGCGGAGCGACTCGCGGATCTGCTGCGCCTGGGCCTGGAGCTGCGCGCGTTCGGCCGAGCCCAGGCCGGCCCGCGCGAGCTGGGCTTCGATCTTCTTCAGCTCGTCGTCCTGCCTCGCCTCGTCGCGCGTGGCGGCGGCGATCGCGCCGCCCGCATCCTCGCCGGTGATTTCGGCTTCGGCGAGCAGGCCGTCGGCGCGGGCGACGGTATCGTTGCCCTGCTTGCCGAAGGCGCGCGCGATCGCCGGATCGAGCTTGAAGTCGAGTCGCGCCTCGACGTCGCGGTCGCTGGTCCGGTGGAACGACATGCCGGTGATCCGGCAACGGGCGAGGCCGAGTTTCTCGCAGGCCAAAGCATGTTCCTCCTGCACGCCGGCGATGCGGTCGGCGGGAAGGCGGAAGGCGTAGCGATAATTGAAGGCGACTCCCGGCGCCGCGGTCGGCGTGATGCCGGGGACACCGTTACGATCGGCGGCCGTATCGCTTGCCGGGGACCCGGCCTCCTGCCGCGCCCTGCTCTCCTGATCGCCGCGGCTGCAGCCTGCCAGGAAAATGAGTCCAATGAAGCCCAACGCCTTGCGCATGCCACATCTCCTCCGGTGATTAGTAGTTACTCTACTAAATAAGTAGAGAAGCAGCAATAGCCGCTCGCATCACCGGAATCGGGCTGCTATCCGAATGCCATGGCCGCCATTGTGAACGACATCGATCCGATCCAGGACACGCCTTTCGACGAGGCGCTGTCGCAGCGTTATCTCGTCTACGCCCTCTCCACGATCACCGCCCGCTCGCTGCCCGATCTGCGCGACGGGCTGAAGCCGGTCCACCGCCGGCTGCTCTGGGCGATGCGGCTGCTCCGCCTCGATCCGGCGTCGGGCTACAAGAAATGCGCGCGCGTCGTCGGCGACGTCATCGGCAAATATCATCCGCATGGCGACCAGTCGGTCTACGACGCGATGGTGCGGCTCGCGCAGGATTTCTCGATGCGCTACCCGCTCGTCGACGGGCAGGGCAATTTCGGCAATGTCGACGGCGATAATGCCGCGGCGATGCGCTACACCGAAGCCCGGCTGACCGCCGCCGCCAACGATCTGATGGCGGGACTCGACGAGGGCACGGTCGACTTCCGCGCCACCTATAATGGCGAGGAGGAGGAGCCTGAGGTCTTCCCCGGCCTGTTCCCGAACCTGCTCGCCAACGGCGCCAGCGGCATCGCCGTCGGCATGGCGACCTCGATCCCGCCGCACAATCTCGCCGAGATCCTCGACGCCGCGATCCACCTGATCGACCATGAAAAGGCGTCGACCGCGGAGTTGATGCAATTCGTCCGCGGCCCCGATTTCCCGACCGGCGGCATCCTCGTCGACCCGGAGCAGGCGATCGCGGCCGCTTACATGACCGGCCGCGGCGCTTTCCGGGTGCGGGCGCGCTGGACGATCGAGGACCAGGGCAGGGGCACCTGGGTGGCGGTGGTCGGCGAAATCCCGTTTCAGGTGCCGAAGTCGAAGCTGATCGAACAGATCGCGGCGCTGATCGCCGACCGGAAGCTGCCGATCCTCGCCGACATACGCGACGAATCCGATGCGGAGATCCGCATCGTGCTGGAGCCGCGCAGCCGCACCGTCGATGCCGGGACGCTGATGGAGAGCCTGTTCCGCCTCACCGATATCGAGGTGCGGGTGCCGCTCAACATGAATGTGCTCGACGAGCATCGCACGCCGAAG
>JAQGLF010000050.1 GCA_028293025.1 Alphaproteobacteria bacterium | reverse complement strand
CGTTCAGCCGCACCGCCGAGGGCAGGATCTACCAGCGCGCCTTCGGCGGCATGATGCAGAATATGGGCGAGGGGCCGCCCGCCCAGCGCACCTGCGCCGCCGCCGACCGCACCGGCCATGCGATGCTGCACGCGCTCTACCAGCAGAGCCTGAAATACGACGCCGATTTCTACATCGAATATTTCGCCATCGACCTGATCATGGAGGATGGCGCGTGCCGGGGGGTCATCGCCCTTTGCCTCGAGGATGGCAGCCTCCACCGCTTCCGCGCCCAGGCCGTGGTGCTGGCGACCGGAGGCTACGGCCGCACCTATTTCTCCGCCACCTCCGCCCATACCTGCACCGGCGACGGCAATGCCATGGTGCTGCGCGCCGGCCTGCCGCTCCAGGACATGGAGTTCGTCCAGTTCCACCCGACCGGCATCTACGGCGCCGGTGTGCTGATCACCGAGGGCGCGCGCGGCGAGGGCGGCTATCTCACCAATTCGGAAGGCGATCGCTTCATGGAGCGCTACGCCCCCTCGGCCAAGGACCTCGCCTCCCGCGACGTCGTCTCGCGCTCGATGGCGATGGAGATCCGCGAAGGGCGCGGCGTCGGCAAGGACAAGGACCATATCTGGCTCCACCTCGACCATATCGATCCGAAGATCCTGGCCGAGCGCCTCCCCGGCATCACCGAGACCGGCAAGATCTTCGCTGGCGTCGACCTCACCCGCCAGCCGCTGCCGGTGGTGCCGACCGTCCATTACAATATGGGCGGCATCCAGACCAACCATCATGGCGAGGTGGTGATCCTGAAAGACGGCAATCCCGACAGCGTCGTCCCCGGCCTGTTCGCGGTCGGCGAGGCGGCCTGCGTCTCGGTCCACGGCGCCAACCGGCTGGGCTCGAACAGCCTGATCGACCTCGTCGTCTTCGGCCGCGCCGTCGGCCATCGCGTCGGCGAGACGCTGAAGGCCGAGGCCGCGCAGCGGCCGCTGCCGAAAGGCTCGGAGGAGCTCGCCGTCGCCCGCCTCGACCATTTCCGCTACGCGAAGGGCGCCAGCCCGACCGCCGAGATCCGCCTCCAGATGCAGAAGACGATGCAGGCCGATTGCGCCGTCTTCCGCACCGAGAAGACCTTGTCGGAGGGGCTGGCCAATATCGACCAGGTCTATCGCAGGATGGAGGACATCCGCGTCACCGACCGCAGCCTGATCTGGAACACCGACCTGGTCGAGACGCTGGAGCTCGACAATCTGATCGCCCAGGCGGTCGTCACCATGCATTCGGCCGCCAACCGCAAGGAAAGCCGCGGCGCCCATATGCACGAGGATTATCCCACCCGCGACGACGTCAATTGGATGAAGCACAGCATCATCTGGTTCGATGGCTGGGGCGGCAAAGGCGGCGGCGTCCGGCTCGATTACCGGCCGGTGCACGATTACACGCTCAGCGACGACATCGATTACATCAAGCCGAAGCCCCGGGTTTATTGAGCGGCGGGCGGCGCGAAAAGGCGCTTGCCTCCCCCGGCGCGCCGCGCCAAGCGCTGCGGCCGTGAGCGGATCGATTCCGGAGACCAGTGCCTGATCTTCGGGCCTTCCTCGCCGGCGGCGGCGAGATGGCGCGCCTCATCCGCGAGAAGGATTGGGCGGCGACGCCGCTCGGGCCGGTCCCATCCTGGCCGCAGCCGCTTCGCGCCTCCCTCTCCATCGCCCTGAGATCGGCCACGGCCGCCGGAGTGCTGTGGGGGCCGGATCTGCTCTTCCTCTACAACGATGCCTGGTCCGCCTATCTGGGCGACCGCCATCCCGGGTCGCTCGGCCGCCCCGTCAGCGAGGTCTGGGCCGACATCTGGCCGGCGCTCGAAGGCCAGTTCCGCCGCGTCTACGCGCGGGCCGAAACGGTGAACGCCGTCGACGCGCGGCTCGTCCGCAGCCTCGGCGGCCGCATTTTCGACAGCTACTGGACCTATTCGCTGCTGCCGATCGGGCTGGAGGACGGGACGGTCGGCGGCGTCCTCGCCCAGGCGCGCGAGACGACCCAAGGGGTGGTGAGGGCGCGGCAGGACCATTTCCTGCTCGAGCTGAGCGAGGCATTGCGCCGCTGCGAACGGCCGGCGGAGCTGCTCGACGCGGCGCTGTCGCAGCTTGGACGCCATCTCGGCGCGATCCGCACCGGCTATGGCGAAATCGATCCCGAGGGCGACCGGTTTCGAATCCTCGCCTGCTGGACCGACGGCGATGCCGTGGACATTTCCGGCGAATATCGGGTCGGCCATTTCCACGGCGCCGCCAGCGATCCGATGCGCAGCGGCAGGGCCGTGGCGATCGAGGACGGCGAAGCGCCCGGCGTCCTGTCGGACGACGCGCGGGCGAAATGGCGCTCGATCGACACGCGCGCTGCCATCGTCGTGCCGCAGATGGTGGCGGGGCGCTACAGCGCCGTCATCTTCGCCCATGACCGCGCGCCGCGGCTGTGGACCGGGGCCGAGGAAGCCTTGCTGGCGGCGGTCAACGACCGGCTGTGGCAATCCCTGAGCCGCACGCGCGCCGAAGCGGCGCTGCGGCGGAGCGAGGAGCGCTACCGCCGCATCTTCGAGCAGGCGAACGACCTCATCTTCACCGCCGACGTCGACCAGATCATCACCGACTGCAACCCGGCCACCGCGGAGGCGCTGGGCCTGCCGCGCGAGGCGGTGATCGGCCGCTCGATCCGCGAGTTCGTGTCCGAGGCGGGGTTCGAGCAGACGACGCGGATGCTGCGGCAGAAGGTCGAGCATGGCGGCACCACGCGGCACGAGATCGAGGTCCAGCGCGCCGACGGCCGGCCGCTTTACTGGGAGATCAACTCGGCGCTGACCATGGACGATGCGGGCAGGCCGATCGGCCTCCACGCCATCGCCCGCGACGTCACCGATCGGCGCAGGGCCGAGGAGCGGCAGCGCCTGCTGGTCAACGAGCTCAACCACCGGGTCAAGAATACGCTCGCTCTGGTCCAGGGGCTGGCGCTGCAGAGCTTCCGCGACGGCCGCCCGGCGGCCGAGGCGCGGGACGCCTTCCAGGAGCGACTCGCCGCCCTCGCCGTCGCCCATGATCTGCTCACCCGCGAAAGCTGGGAAGGCGCGACCCTGGCCCAGCTCGTCGAAGGCGCGATCGGCCATCACAACGAAGCCGAGAGGCGGATCGACGCGGAGGGACCGGAGGTCACGCTCGGGCCGAAGGCGGCGGTGTCGCTGGTGATGGCGCTGCACGAGCTCGCGACCAATGCCTCCAAATATGGCGCGCTGTCCGTGGCCGGCGGCCGGGTGATCCTGCGCTGGACGCTGGACGGCGGCGACCGCCTTCGCCTCGAATGGCGGGAAGCGGACGGCCCCGGGGTGCGGCCGCCGGAGCGGCGCGGCTTCGGCCTGAGGATGATCGAGCGGGCGCTGTCCGCCGACCTCGGCGCCACCGTGGGCGTGGATTTCGAGCCGTCCGGCCTTGTCTGCCGGATCGAGGCGGCGCCGGCGGGGAGGGATTCGTGAGCCTCGATGGCGTCCGCATCCTGCTGGTCGAGGACGAGGCGATCATCGCCATGACGGCCGAGGACATGGCCGGGGCGCTCGGCTGCCGCATCGTCGCCAGCGCCGCGACGCTGGCGGAGGCGCTTGCCGCCGCCGAACGGGGCGGATTCGACGTCGCCCTGCTCGACATCAACCTCAACGGCGTCGACAGCCTGCCGGCCGCGGCCTGGCTCAAGCGACAGGGCCTGCCCTTCGTCTTCACCACGGGCTACGGCTCCTCGGGCCGCGATCCCGCTTATGACGATGTGCCGCTGGTGACGAAGCCTTACCGGCTCGCCGACCTGGGAGCGGCGATCGCCGAAGCGCTCGGCCGTTAGCCGGCCGGCACCAGTTCGACCACGTCGAGGGTCGATTCGTAATGGGGGTAAGGGAAAGCGAGGCGCCAGCGGCGCTCGCCGACGCGCTCGACGATCGCGGCGAGGTCGCGGGCCTGGTCGTGGCCGTAGCGGAGCGTGCCCTGCTCGTCGCCGAGCTGCAGCGTGCCGAGAAAGACCATGCGCCGGCTGTTCTCGGGGAAGATCCGCCCCACCGCGCGCTGCGCGCCGTCGACTTTGACGAAGGCGAGCGAGCCGTCCCCCTGCGCCTCGATCCTGCAGCGAAAGGCGGGGTAGGCGACGTAATCGAGCCCGGTGCCGCCTCGCGCGCCGAGCTTGAGGGTCCGGCAGCGATATGCGCCCGGCGGCGGCGCCGGATCGGGCAGGGCGGCGTCGGGATCGAGCAGGCGGCCCTCGGCGGCGATCTCCCGCTTGTGCCCGGGACGGGCCTGGCCGAGCGCCTTCACCCACGCCTTGCGCCAGTCCCGCACGCGGCGGTGGTCGTCCCGGGTCGCGATCATCCGCCATTGGGTGATGCCCGTGGCGGGGACGGCCGCCGCCGGCCCGGCGCGGTGCACGGTGCACGCGGCGAGGGCCGCGGTGGCGGCGGCGAGCAGCAAGAGGCTCCTGCCGGTCATTGCGCGGTCCAGCCGCCGTCCACCGACAGATTGGCGCCGGTGATCGACCGCGCCTCCTCGCGGCAGAGGAACAAGGCGAGCGCGGCGACCTCCTCGACGGTGACGAACTTCTTGGTCGGCTGGGCGGCGAGGAGCACGTCGTTCATCACCTGCTCGCGGGTGAGGCCCCGCGCCTTCATCGTGTCGGGGATCTGATTCTCGACGAGCGGCGTCCAGACATAGCCGGGGCTGATGCAATTGGCGGTCACGCCGGTCTGCGCCGCCTCCAGCGCCACCGTCTTGGTGAGGCCGGCTATGCCGTGCTTCGCCGCGACATAAGCGGATTTGTTGGGGCTGGCGACGAGGCTGTGGGCGGAGGCGGTGTTGACGATCCGGCCCCAGCCCTTCGCTCTCATCCCCGGCAAAGCGAGCCGGATGGTGTGGAAGGCGGCGCTGAGGTTGAGGGCGATGATCAGGTCCCATTTGTCGACCGGGAAATCCTCGATCGGGGAGACTTGCTGGACGCCGGCAGTGTTGATCAGGATGTCGATCCCGCCGAACGCGGCGGCGGCCTCGGCCATCATCGCCGCGATCTGGTCGGGTTTGGTGAGGTCATGACCGCTATAGGTCGCGCGCGCGCCGCTCAGCGTCTCGATCCCGCGGCGCTCGGCCTCGATCGCC
>JAQGLF010000023.1 GCA_028293025.1 Alphaproteobacteria bacterium | reverse complement strand
ACCTCGCATCTGGGCGACTATCCGCAGCTCCAGCAGTCGATCCAGGACCAGGCGAAGGGCTCCGGCCAGCTCCCCTCCCTGTTCGAAGTCGCCAGGCGGATCGGCGGCGTGTCGCTTTCCCTGATCGGCGCCTTCGCCCTGCTGATCATCTTTCTCAGCGCCGTCATCTATCTCACCGCCGATCCGCTGCCGTTGATGCGCGGCTATGTCACGGCCCTGCCGCGCCACCACCGCGCCGCCGGCATCCGCGCCTATCGCGGCGCGTCGCGCGCGGTCGCCGGCTGGATCAAGGCGAGCATCATCATCGGCCCGATCGAAGCGGTGGCCAGCGGCCTGTTCCTGACCCTGATGGGCGTGCCGGGCGCCCTGGTCTGGGCCGCTTTGGCCTTCTTCGCCGAGTTCGTGCCGCGGATCGGCGGCTATGTGATGGCGATCCCGCCCGTCCTCGTCGCGCTCTCGGTCGACGTGCCGACGGCTCTGTGGACTGCCTTCTTCTATTTCGCGATGACCGAATTGCTCGGCACGCTGATCGCGCCGATCATCCGCGGCACGACGATGCGCATCCATCCCGCGGTCCTGCTGTTCGCGACCCTCGCCTCGGCGCTCGCCTTCGGCTTCCTTGGCGCGCTCGTCGGGGCGCCCGCCGCCGCCTTCGCGGTCGCTTATTACCGCGAATTCTACGTCAAGCGGCCCGAAGCCGGCAGCGTGGATGAGCCAAGCCCGCAGGGCTGACCCGGGCGCGCTTGGAATCCGGCCGATTTGCGGTACGGAGCGGACGATATGCTCGAAGGCGTGGATACCGGCCTTGAAGGCAAGTTCGACTTTCCGGCCGCCGGCGGGCCGCCGGAAATCGTCTACATGCTGGCGAGCGTTCCGCGCACGGGCAGCAGCTTCTTCAGCCATGCCTTGTGGCGGACCGGGTGCCTCGGCGCGCCGCTCGAATATCTGAACTTCGATCCCGCCGGCCCTTATTCCTTCGCCGGCAATTCGCCCGAGATCCAGCAGCGCCTGTGGCGCTCGGTGCTGCACCGGCGGACCTCGCCCAACGGCGTGTTCGGATTCAAATGCTTTCCGATGCAGCTCCAGGCGCTGGAGGAGGGCAATCCCGCCTTGCTGGCGGAAGTGCTGGCCGCTTCGCTTCCGCGCGACCGCCCGAAGCGGATCGTCTATCTCTCGCGGCGGGACCGGATCGCCCACGCCGTCTCCTATGCCCGCGCGACCCTGTCGGGCGTGTGGCGGAAAGAGCAGGAAGGCGGGGGCGCGGGGCAGGCCGAATATTCGCAACGGGCGCTCGAGACGGCGGAGCATTGGATCGATCTCCAGACCGGCATCTGGGAGCGCATGTTCGGGGATCTGCGGATCGAGCCCCTGCGGCTGTGGTACGAGGATGTTGCTGCCCGCCCGGACGAAGCGGTGCGGGCGGTCGCGGACTATCTCGGAGTCGCGATCGAGCCGGGAGCGGAGGTGCGGGTCCCCGCGGTCCTCAAGCAATCCGAAACGGATTCCGGGGCCTGGGCAGCGCGCTTCGCCGAGGCGAAAGGCAGTGCCGCCGGCCGTCCGGCATAAGGCGCGCTCGACCCGGAACGCCGCCGAAACCATGGCAACTCCGGGCGGCCCGGGCCGTTGACACTGATCCAGATCAGGATCGGCGGCGCTTTGCAGTGATTGTCAGGCAGAAGAACGGACGTCCTCCCAGCCCCCGCATGGATGCAGCGCGGCCTGAAAGTACGCGTCCAGGAAGAGGCGAGGCGGCGCGCCGCGCTCTCGCCGAGGGGATCGAGCGGAGCCGCCGGCTCGTCGAACGCTATCGCGTCCTTCTCCTCCAGCTCCACGATCCCGCAGCGGGTACTCGATTTCGGGCGCGGCCGGCCCGCCGCCTCAGGCCGGGCGGCGGCTCTTCCGGATAATATCGGGCGGAAGCCCGGCTTGATGAACCTCGACACGTCCGCGCCGGCCGTCCTCCCTCGCCATCCGCTCCGGCTATCCCCGCCGAAGCGCGCTTGACCGCCGCCGCCGCGGGCTGGCAATCCCTGCTTAATCTTCGTGGTGCAGACGCATTTTTTAGAGGCGCCAAAGCCGGTTCCTCTGCTATGCTGACGTGGCCGGCCGGGGGGCCGGCGCAACTTTGGAGGGGGGAGGACGCGACTGAAGGAGAGTTGAGTGAACGCCCAGTCACCCCGCGAATTTCTCGACCGGCGCCGGCTCGTGACCGCCCTGAGGAGCCTCAGGCGCGGCGATTTCACCGTGCGTCTGCCCGAGGACGCGGACGGTCTCGACAACGAGATCGCCACCCTCTTCAATGAAGTCGTCTCCCTCAACCAGGAGATGACCCGCGAGTTCGAGCGCCTCTCCCAAGTCGTCGGCAAGGAAGGCAAGATCACCCAGCGCGGCCGCGTCAAGAGCGCGACCGGCGGCTGGGAGACGGCGATCCGATCGGTCAACGAGCTGATCGAGGACATGGTCCAGCCGACCGCCGAGGTCGCCCGCGTCATCGGCGCGGTCGCCCGCGGCGATCTTTCCCAGTCGATGACGGTCGAGATCGACGGAAGGCCGCTGCGCGGCGAGTTCCTGCGCATCGGCAAGATCGTCAACACCATGGTCGAGCAGCTCGCCTCCTTCGCTTCCGAGGTGACGCGCGTCGCCCGCGAGGTCGGCACCGAGGGCAAATTGGGCGGCCAGGCGAACGTGAAGGGCGTCGCCGGCACCTGGAAGGACCTTACCGACAACGTCAACGCGATGGCGACCAACCTCACCGGCCAGGTCCGCAACATCGCCGAGGTGACCACCGCCGTGGCCTCGGGCGATCTTTCCAAGAAGATCACCGTCGAGGTGAAGGGCGAGATCCTCGAGCTCAAGAACACGATCAACGTCATGGTCGATCAGCTCAACGCCTTCGCCTCCGAGGTGACCCGCGTGGCGAGGG